>NZ_CBRA020000074.1:0-57942 GCF_000469945.2 Paenibacillus sp. P22
GCGGCCAGCGTCGGCTGAGACTGTGGGCCGACGAGGCGAAGCTCCTTCGGCCGAGCGGCAGCGGGCATACTGCCGCTGCGGCAGTGCATGGAGCGCGCATGCTTCAGGCGCCCGCCGCCGAGAATCCGGCCGAGGCGGAGCTGTCCGTGCATCTGTCCGAAGCGGCCGACTACATCCAGCACCTGCAGACGGTGCGCAAATCGATGGTGGGCGAAGTCGCCCATGAGCTGCGGACGCCGCTTGCCGTCCTGCTGGCGTCTCTGGACAACGCCTTGTACGAGGAGCGGGCGCTGGATGCCTCCCAGCTCGCCAAGTTGTCGGAGCAGGCGAGAGGGATGGCCCGTCTCGTCCAGGATCTGCAGGATCTGTCGCTCGCCGAGAGCGGCCGGCTGGCGCTGGACAAGCGCTGGTTCGCTCCGGCCGAAGCGGCCGCCGCGATCGCGGAGCTGCTGGAAGCGGAGGCCGGGGATAAAGGAATCCGGGTCCGGACGGAGCTCGACGAGGCGGCGAAGGTATTCGGCGACGAGAAGCGGATCCGCCAGCTTTTGCTCAACTTGTCGGACAACGCTCTTCGGCATGCGCGCACGACGATGACCGTCCGAGTCGCGGCGGCAGGCAGCGGAGTGCGGATCGAAGTCGAGGACGACGGCTGGGGAATGGAGGAGGAAGAGCTCGATCAGCTGTTCCAGCGCTATGTCCGCAGGCGGACTTACGCGGACGGAAGTCCCGCGCCGCGCGGGCTCGGATTGGGGCTGGCCGTCGTCAAGGGCATTGCCGAAGCCCATGGAGGCTACGTCGGCGTCAGCAGCCGCTTCGGAGCGGGAGCTCTTTTTTATGCCGAGCTTCCTGCCTATCGCGAATAGCCGCCTTCTTCACAATGTCTGCACATTGTGTCGATGGCTGCTGCACATAAGCCTGTTAGTCTACTGGCGTACCCGCCGAGCGGGAGAAAGGGGCTGGCGCCGGAATGCTGAAGGCGAAGCAAGTGAGCAAAACGTTCGGGACGGGCAGCGAGGCCGCCCGGGCGCTCAAGGAGATCAATCTGCAGGTAGAGGAAGGGGAGACGGTGGCGGTCACCGGGCCGTCGGGCTGCGGCAAGACGACGCTGCTTCATGTGCTCGCCGGCCTGGAGCCGCCCGGGAGCGGCGAAGTCTGGCTCGGAGAGAGCGCTCTCCACAAGCTCGGCGAGAAGGAGCTGGCGGAGGTCAGGCTTCGGCGGATGGGCTTCGTTTTCCAATCCTATCATCTGGTTCCCGTCCTGAGCGCGGCCGAGAACGTCATGCTGCCGCTCATGGCCAGAGGCATGTCCAGGAAAGAGGCGCAGTCCGCAGCGCGGGAAACGCTGAAGCTCGTCGGGCTGGAGAACAAGGCGGCGGCGTTGCCGGCGCAGCTGTCCGGAGGCCAGAACCAGCGCGTGGCGATCGCCAGGGCGGTAGCCGGCCGCCCGGACATCCTGTTCGCGGACGAGCCTACGGGCGCGCTCGACTCCGATACGGCGGAGCAGATATTGGGTTTGCTGGAGATGCTGAATGTCCGCAGCGGCACGACGATCGTGCTCGTGACGCATGATTCGGGCTTCGCAGCCCGGATGAAGAGGCAGATCCGCATGTTCAACGGGCGGATCGTGCATGACGGAGGTACGCTCTGATGCTGGCGAAGGGATTGAGCTGGCGGATAGGCCTCCTGTATCTGAAAAGGCAAAAGCGGCAGACGCTGCTCAGCCTGCTGGCCGGGGCGATCGGGGCGATGCTCATCTCGATGTCCTGCTTTCATTACATCGCCGTCAAGGGCAGCGGAGATGCTTGGGTACGCGCTCATTTCGGCCCGATCGACTGGGTGTTGATGCCGAAGCAGGGCAAGCCGTTCAGCGGCGAGCAGGCCGTGACGCTCCGGTCTGAGCTGGAATCGATGCCCGGCGTCCGCTACCGCAGCCTGCCGGTCGTTGCCGGCGCGACGACGCTGTTCGCTTCCGACCGGCAGGATGCAGATGCGAAGTCTCTGCAGCAGGTCCAGCTGCTCGGGCTGGATCCGCAGCAAGCGAAGCTCTTTGATGAAGGACAAGCCGAATTATGGAGGACGGGGCTGCCTTCGGGTCAAGCGATTCTGGACCGGGTAACCGCAGGCAGGCTCGGGCTTGAAGCCGGCGACGCGGTGTGGGCGGCGGATGCCGCCGGGATGCGCAAGCCTCTGATCGTCCGGGACGTCGTCGAGGCGACCGGAGTGACCGGATATAGAGGCGATCGGGGCAGCAGGAACGGAACGATCCTGGTGAACGAGCGCGATGCGGCAGCGCTTGCCGGCAGCCCTGAAGGCAGCTACAGCTTCGTGCTGGTCGGGAGGACGGATCCGGCCGGCAGCGTCATTGGCATGAACTACAGCAACAAGATGAATGAGCTGACGGAGACTCGATTCGTGAAGCGTGAAGCCTTATCCAGAGCAGGCGGAAATATGGTCATGGTCATTTTGGCGATCAGTATGACGGCGATCTTCTCCAGCGCTTTTTTGCTACGCCAGATCGTCCACATGATGGCCGAATCGCGAAGCGAGCTGTACGGGGTGCTGAGGGCGATCGGGATGAACCGGCGGCAGGCGAGGGGGCTGTTCGCGGCCGAGGCGCTGCTGCTCGGGCTGCTGTCCGGCCTGATCGGGCTGCTGTCAGGGGCGGGGGCAGGATGGGCAATGGTGAAGCTGCTCTACGGCGGTGGATACGGGCACGCGGTCAGCTCCGCAGGCATTCCCATCACAGCCCGCATTTCGCCTGCCCTGGCGGCCGTCGCAGCGGCAGCCGTCCTCTTGTATCAAAGCCTGCTGGTCCTGCTCGCCAGCCGCAAAGCCGGTGCGGGGACCATCGTTTCCGCCTTGAGGGGAGAGGCGGCGTCCGGCGGCAAGCAGGGCAGAGGGTGGAAAAGGCAAGCCGGAGCCTGGACGCTCCCGATTCTAGCGGCTGCTTTTTTGGGGGCTCATCTCTATCAGGCGTTCCGCTGGGAGCCGGCAGCGCCTTCCGGAGGAACGATGCTTGCGCTGCTGCTGACCTGGCTTGGCGCTTCGGCCGCAGCGGTTTACGCCGTGTTTGGCTTGCTGCTGAGCGCTGGTCGCCGGCTGGCGGGACGCCTCAGCCTGTCCTCTCTGCTCGCCGTTCGTTATGCCGGCCAGCGTCCGGGAAGGACGTTCACCGTCATGCTCCTGTTCGGCATCGCGATGATGACGGTGACCTTCACCTCGGGGCTCAGCAGCCTCATTCTCAAAAACATGGACACGGAACGCACGGTTCAGACGATGCTCGGGTATGGCGGCTACGTTCCCTACCAATCGGCGGAAGAAAAAGAACGCGTGCTTGAGCTCTTGAGGACGGATGCCGAGCTGCGCCGGACGGTCTCGCATCACGCCGTTGTCGAGCCTGTCATGGGCGGCGTCCAGCTGGAAGGGAAAGGCTCCCGCTTCAGCCAGGCGTTCGTGCCGGTCTCGCAGGAGCTGCTGGCCGGCGGCGGCTGGACGCTTGCCGAACGGTCGCCGGAGTTCGGCAGCGATCAAGAGGCATGGAACAAAGTGGAATCGGATGACGGTTATGTCGTCCTGCCTCTTCAATACAGGAAGACGGCAGGCGATAAGCCCTCTATATTTCACGGACCCGAAGCAACCTATGCAGCGGGAGATCATATCCGAATGAGCTTTTACAAGAATAATCTCGTCGGTCCCTCGGACAAGCCCGACCTCACCGTCGAGTTGAAGATTGCCGGCTTTGCGGCCGATAATACGGAATCCACCGCCCGCACCGAATACGTATATGCAACGACCTATGTTAATCCTGAGCTGCTGGCCAAGCTCAAGCCCTACCATCACCCATGGGACAATCAGGTCCATCAAGGCCTGCTGCTGCTTCAGTTTCATTACCGAGACCTGCATCTGGACCGGGAGATCAGCAGCCGTCTCGTGTCGGGCGGAGCGTTGTCCGTCGGCATTCCATATTTGTCGAACAGCGAGAAGTATGCCGAAAACAAGCAGCTCGTGAACGGCTTCATCGGCTTCACCGTTCTGTCCGCCGTCATCGGGCTGCTGGGGCTTGCGGTGCTTCAGAAACGCTCTATAGGAGAGAGGTCGCGGGAGATCGCGATGCTGCGCTGCGCCGGCATTCCATCCCGCAAGCTGTTCCGCTCGTTCCTGCTGGAGGGGACGCTGCTCGGCGGCGGCGGCCTGCTCGCCGGCACGGCTGCCGGAGCGACGGGCGCCCATGCCTTCATCCGGATTTTGCAGACCGACCTGAGGCCGGGAGAAGCGCCCGTCGAAGCCGAATTTCCTTGGCTGCTTCTGTCCGGCGTGCTTGGCTTGCTGCTGGCGGCGGCGTTCCTGTTCAACATCGGACCCGCGCGCGGAGCGTTGATCTCCTCGCCGACGGAACCTTTGCGCTCTGCCGACGTCTAATGAAGGAAGGAGCGCTTCGCCGATATTGCGGCGAAGCGCTCCTTTTTCCAGCAATCTTAAGAAAAAACTCAGATTTCGTAAATACTTTGTTACTTTTTGTCTGGTAAAATTCCCTTATACTGGTTTTGTGCGTACCATGGTGCTACATATTGCTGTTAGGATTCGTCTTATAGATAGAGCTATGCCACGGGGGAGAGAATGAATCATGAGCAAGAGGGATCAAGCCGACAGGATTCGCCGATTGCGGTCGGTCGAAAGTCACTGCTACAGCGTATGCATGTACCTGCTGCAGAACGAGGCGCTCGCGGTTCAGGCGGCGCAGGATGCGCTGTGCGACATGTTCAGCCGCGACAGCCTGCATCCGGATGAGGTCAAAAAAACAGCCATGGAGCATGCGCTCGCGGCGGCGGGCAAAGCCCGCGCGGCAAGCCAGGCATGCGCCATGGCATGAATCAGGTTTCGGCCGGAACGGCCGGCTGGCCTGATTTTTTTTTGCGCAGCGCCGATATCCAGCGCCCTCCGTACTCCGACACGAGTACGCCCGACATGACGAGCAGGGCTCCGATATAACCTTGCATTCCCAATACCTCGTCTGCGAACAGATAGCCGAACAGGGCGGCGAAAACGGGCTCAAGCGCAAAGATTAGGCCTGCCCGGGCCGGGGATGTATACCGCTGGGCGAGCGGCTGCGCGATATAGCAGAATGCGCTGCACACGACAGCCAGAGCGCCGACGGAGAGCCATCCGTTCAGCGAATGCGGCAGGGATGGCTTCTCCAGGAGAAAGGCCAGGACGAAGCCGTAGCCGCCTGTGAACGCCAGCTGCAGGATGCCGAGCTGGAACATGTCGACCTTTTTCCTGACGGCGCGCGAGGTGACGAGCACATACACGGCATATAAGAATGCCGCTGCGATGCACAGAATGTCTCCCGGCTGCATGCTGAGAGGCATCTTCAGCGTGAGCAGGCCGATGCCCGCGATCGCGAGGCTGATGCCGGCCGTCAGCTGCGGCTTCATCCTCTGGCGCATGAATACGGCGGACAGAATCGGCACGAATATGACCGTCAGGCTGACCAGAAAGCCGGCATTCGACGTGCTCGTCGTCTTGAGGCCGTACGTGATGGAGACGAAGACGCCGAGCAGCAGCGCTCCCTGCAAAGCTGCATAACCGGTCGTATGCAAGGACACGCCTTTCAGCTTCCGATGGAAGAGCACGGCCGTAAGCGCGAAGGCTATGCCGAATCTCAGTCCGATCAACGTCATTTCCCCGACCGAATCCAACGCCAGCTTCATCAGCAGGTAGGAGGATCCCCAGCATATCGTTACCATTACGAGCAGCCATTCCGACTTCTTCATGTTCGTGTTCCCGTCCTCTTCTTGTCGTATCTTCCGATGGTAAAGTATACTAGGAACCATAACATAAGGGAATTGAATGTTATTCATGATTTACATGAAGGAAATTCATGATAAAAAAGGAATGGAGCAGCCGCTCATGAGTCTGGTCAAATACGAAATATTCAGCGCAGTCGTCGAGCACGGAAGCTTGACAAAAGCAGCGGAAACGCTGGGTTTGACCCAATCCGGAGTGAGCCATGCGCTCGGCAGCCTGGAGAAGGAATTCGGCATCCAGCTGCTCGCCCGCAGCCGCTCGGGCATCCGGCTCACCGTCGACGGCGAGAGGGTGCTGAAGCCGATGCGCGAGATGCTGTCCTGGCAGGAGCAGCTTCAGCAGGAAATCGCGGCGATCAAAGGGCTGCAGGCGGGCACGGTGCGGCTCGGCACGTTCACGAGCGTGTCGGTCCACTGGCTGCCGCAAATGATCAAGGAGTTCGACCGAGACTATCCGGGAATCGAAATCAAGCTGATCGAGGGGGATTACCGGGATATCGAGGAAGGCATCACCGACGGCAGCATGGATATGGGCTTCTTGAGCCTTCCGGCCCGGGATGGCCTCGACACGTTGGCGTTGAAGAAGGACCGCATGCTCTGCGTGCTGCCGGCCGGACATCCGCTCGCCGGCCAGCCGTTCTTGTCTCTCCAGCAGCTTCAAGGCGAGGACTTCATCATTCCGAAGGAAGGCTCCGACTATGACGTCCGGCGCATTCTCGAGGAGGTCATCCAGAGGCCGCGCATCAAGTACGAGACGGCGGACGATTATGCCATCATCGCCATGGTGGAGCACGGCCTCGGCATCAGCATCCTTCCGGAGCTCGTGCTGCAGGGAAGGGATCATCACGCCGCGATGGTCGAGCTGGAGGACGGCCGCTACCGGACGCTGGCGATCGCCGCCTCCTCGTTCAAGCTGCTTTCGCCGGCAGCCCGCCGCTTCCTCGACTATATCAAGCGGTTCATGGAATCCAGGCAGCCGTGAAGGCGGAGTCAGCCGGTGTGCGGGGGCGCATCGTTATGTAGGCGCCGCTGCCGCGGCGCATGGCTTGCAGCATCAGGACTGCAGCCGGCTGTACAGCCGTTGAAGAACGAGGGCTTCCGCCCACAGCGGCAGCGGAGCTTCCGGCTGCTGCTTCCAGGCCGGGTCCGTTAGCAGGCCTTGGGCATAGAGCCAGTCGACGGCTTCCTGCTTGTACGATTGCGCAGCCGCCGCAGATACGGGCTTCAGCGCCATGGCCGCCGCGATACCTTCGCCGATCGCTGCCGCCAGGTTTTGGCGGACGGCGGCATCCTTCAGCAAGCCGGCATCGAAGGCTTGGTCGAGAAACAGGTTTTCGAGCAGCAGGGCAGGCATCGATGTCTCGCGCAGGACAGCGAAGTTCGCTTCCTTCTTGCCCCTGTCCGCGACGCCCAGCGGCTTCAGATACGCCATGATCAAGCTGTGGACGGCATCCTGGCTGCGGCCGGAGGCGCCGGTGCGGGTTCCGGGATATACATAGGATTCGTAGCCTTCGCCTCCCCCTGCGTTATGATGGATGGAAACAAAGTATGCCGCTCCCCAGCCATTCGCCAGGCTTGCCCTGTCGCTCAAGGCGACGAACACATCGCTGCTGCGGGTGAGGCGGATATCGACGGCGTACTTGCTCCTCAAGTAGGAGGCTGTCTTCAGCGTCAAGTCCAGGGCGCTGTCCTTCTCGACGATGCCGTTGCCGGATGCGCCGGGATCGGTACCCCCATGGCCCGCGTCCAGCGCGAGGATGGGAAGCGCCGCCGCAGGCGCTGCGCTCATCGCTTGATACAGCGTCAGAATCCGCTGTCCGTAAGTCTCGCCGGCGGCCATGGCGTCTGCAAGGCTGGCGTACTTGGTCCGGTCATAACCCGGCACGGCCCAGCGGCCCGCAAGATCTTCCCACGCCGGCGCGGAGCCGCGCGTCACGAGCGAGAAGCGGGGGTCGACGATGGTTTCCCCGGCAGGCACGGCCGCTGTGGAAGCGTAGGCGAACAGATGCTGGATCTGCGCCGTGACGCCTTCTGCGATCGTAGCGAACGAAGCGCCCGGATTGCCGCCTCCGGTCGCGCCGATGCCGGCGAAGTTGTTCTGCGACGGCTGGACGTCTCCGCCGAAGCGGAACCAGTTCGTCTCATGGATCGATTGGCACAGGGCGATGTCCCCGCGCACGCCGTAACGGGCGCCGACGGCCAGGAACTGCCTGGCGATTTCTCCGTTGAAGGAAGGGTTCACGCCCGCCACATAACGGATCATCGCGTCGGCCGATACGGACTGGGAGCCCAGGATGGATGTTTTGGCCATAAATCTATCACTCCTTTTCGGTCATGCGTTACTCTATTCCCGGAGTGGACAAGGAGTGAGGGCGGACGGCCTCGCCAAGCAAAAATGAAAAAAAAGCCCGCCCTGTAGGGGCAGGCAGGCTCAGGCCGTCAGTCGACCCGGTCGTAAAACTTCTTCCAGTCCTTCTGGCCTTTGTGGACCAGGTCGGATACGGTCCGTTCGATGACCGTATGCACGGCGTTGCGGAAAAACTCCGTTTCTTGCCGGATCGCAGCTTCCACCTCGCCGTTGGATTTCTCGCTGTTGGTGCTGCGGGCGCCGATCTCGACGCGGTGATACTGCTCGTGTTCTTCAAGGAGGTCGAGAAGATGGTCGAAAGCGATCAGCACGCCTTCATGCCCGTTGAGCTTATTCTCGTTTTGCAGCGCCTGCTTGAATCTTTCCAGGTTTTTGCGCATCGGTTCATCACTCCTTGTAGAAATTGGATACCGCTATATTCTCACAAGGTACCTGCTGTGCGCAATAGGATGCATTCCAGTCCTTCTGCTTTTGACATTCGCGTTGCAAGGGTATGATTTCGTATAGAAATGAAAGGGGGCCTGGCTTTGGACGAGGCCATCGGGCCGGATAGGCTCAACGCCGCTGGCCGAGCAGGCGGGCGTAGCCGCCGCCCGGTCATCGCGATCGCCGGCGCTGGCGGATCGGTAGGAAGCAGGCTTGCCGCCATGCTGCCGCCCGAGGCCGCTCTCATCGGGATCGGCAGGCATCCTGCTGCCAGCGGCCATCACGGTCGCCTTGCGTGGCGGACATGCGACTTCTATTCACAGGAAGAAGCCGTATTTGCTCTGGCTGAAGTCGATATGGCCATTTTCCTCCTCCATGCAGGCAAGCCTTCTGCGAGGCTGACCCAAGGGACATCGCGGGACCTCGACGCCCTGCTGGCGGAGCATTTCGCTTTTGCCGCGGCGGCCAACGGCGTGAAGCGGATCATCTGTCTCGACGGAAATATCCTGCCATACCCGTCGATGCCGAGGCGGGCCGGCAACGGTCAAAAGCGGCGGGAGGTGGAAGGCATTCTCGCTTCTCACGGAGTGCCGCTGACCGTCATCCCGGCTGGCGGTGCAGGCCCGCTTCAGGCAGCGGCAGCCATATGCGCCGCTCTGGGCTATCGCGCGATGGCGGGGGAGAAAGGAACTGGCGATACCGTCCGCGAGGCGTCCGGGCAAGCAGGATTCGCGAACGGAATGGACCGAAGGCGGGATGTCCGATCCGTCCAAAGGCTCACCCTGCCGGACGGCATGAACGCGGAGCAAGCGGCCTTCTATTACCTGGACTGGCTGTCCCGCTTCGGCCGCCCGCTGCTGCGGGTCGAGAGGAATCCGGCAGGGGAATGCCGAATCTATGCGGCAGGGATTCCGCGTCCTCTCCTGCAGCTGACTGAGCGCAGGCAAGCCGGGGCTTTCCGCAGCTTCACCTTCGAGATCAGCGGAGGGCTGCTGGCCGGCAAGGGGAAAGGGAGACGGGGGAGGCTTGAATTTCTGCTGCTGCCGGGATCGAGGGAATGCCTCGCGGCCATCCACGATTTCATCCCTTCGCTGCCTTGGCTGCTGTACAAGTACTCGCAAGCGCAAGTTCATCTGCTCGTCATGTATGCTTTTGGGAGACATTTGAAAAAATGGAGATAGAACCTTGATCGTTCTGACAGGTTAGAATTATCCATTTGCATGGAGGAGAAGGCTATGATCGGATATTGGATAGCCGGTGCGGCGATTGCGGCAGCCGCAGCATGGGCTTGGAGCCGTTCCCGGGCTGCCGGCCGGCAAGGCAAGAGCAAAATCGTCAACATGAACGCATACCGTTCCAGGAAAGGCAGAAGCGACAGCGCAGCCGCGAAGCCGGGGTCTCAATTATGCTCCTCATGCCGCAAGCCCGCTGCGCGGCTGAGTTTTTATTCCGACGAGAACGGCCGCGTGGTCGGCTTGTGCCGGGAATGCAAGCCAAGCGCGGAGCGCAGGCAGCTGGACCGTCTGTAAGATGCGAGCCGGGCAGGCATTTGCCCATCATTGCCGCATGCCGCGACCTCATCAACGCTTTAAGAATAGAATAGGACAAGTCTGCGTGAAAAGGGTGGTCGGCATGTCGACTTATACGACCGGCTTGATGGCGAATGTGGCTCAGGGAGGGACTGCTGCGGCTCAAGCTTGGCTTTATGCACGCAACCTGGGTCCGGACGAAGCGCTTGTCGTCGTGCAGGTGTTTGGAATCCCGATCGGAGGCTCGACCTTGTCGCCGATCTATGTGGCAGGGTTCATGGTGCCCTCGAACTCGGCGGTTACCCGCTCGTTCGGCGTTGCGGGATTGTCGATCTACGAGATGCGGCTGAACAATGTGGACGATCTCTCGGAAATGGCGATGTCGGTATATGGAGTGGATTCGGCAGGCAATCTGGCGCCTTCCCAACGGATTTTGCCGCCGGAGCTGTCGCCGATGCTCGGTCTTGTCCAATCTTGAGGCTGCGTGTTGCGCCGATGGCCTGATTTCCGCCCGGGCGGAAATCAGCATCCCTGCATAAGCAGCGCGCTAAAGCCAAAAAGCGGCGGCCATCAGCGCCCAGCCAGCCAGAAAAGCAAGGCCGCCGATCGGCGTGACGATTCCAAGCTTGCGGATTCCGGACAGGCTCAGGGCATAGAGGCTGCCCGAGAACAGCAGGATGCCTGCCGCAAGCAGCCAGCCGGCGGGGGCCAGCAGATCGGAGTCGGAAAAGTATCCGGCAACCCCGATTAAGAGAAGGCCGATGCCATGGACGAGCTGATACAGAACTCCTGTCTGGTATACGGCCAGCTTGTCCTCGCTCAGCTTGCGCTTGAGCGCATGGGCGCCGAAAGCGCCGAGCGCGACCCCGATAAACATGGCGGCGGCTCCCAAACCTATGAATGCATTCATTTCGTCAACGCCTCCTTCATCACGAATCGTAGCGGATCAGGGCCGATCCGTCAACGAACGGGAGAGCGGCCGGCGATAGCAGGCAAAGAGATCCGAAAGAGAGGATGAATGGCATGAGAGCACTGATCAATATTGATTATACGTATGATTTCATAGCGGATGACGGCGCGTTGACATGCGGCAAGCCCGGACAAGCGATCGAGGAGGAGGTCGTCCGGCTTACGCGGGAATTCGCGGAAGCCGGAGACTTGGTCGTTTTCGCGGTCGACGTCCATGAGGCTGGAAATCCGTGGCATCCTGAAACGAAGCTGTTCCCGCCTCATAATCAGAGAGGGACGAAGGGAAGGGAGCTGTACGGCTCGCTGGCCGAAACGTACGAGAGCATCAAGGAGATGCCCAACGTCATTTACATGGACAAGACCCGCTATTCGGCTTTTGCCGGCACTGATCTGGATCTGCGGCTGCGGGAGAGAGGAATCCGAGACCTGCATCTTGTCGGCGACTGCACGGATATTTGCATCCTGCACACGGCTGTAGACGCCTATAATCTCCATTACTCCCTTTTCATCCATGAGCAAGCGGTCGCGAGCTTCGACCAGGCCGGTCATGAATGGGCTTTGCGGCATTTCCGCACCTGCCTGGGAGCGCAGATCGTCTGATCCTAGCTTTGCAGAGCTTGTTCGTTTGTCGAACAAGCTCTTTTTTTTGCGCATCGGGATACACTCGCCGGGAGTATTGTCGGAATCTGCCGCATGAGGTAGTATGGGTAACATGTCCAACTTCATGAGAGAATGGCAGATGCAAATCCAGAGCTACAGCCGGAATATCCGGTTGTTTTTTGTGTTCAACCTGCTCTGGAACGTGGGGCTCGGCATGTACAGCCTCGTCTACAATTTATATGTGAAAGCGCTTGGCTACGAGCCGACGATGGTCGGCCAGATCGTCGGCATGACCGCGCTGGCCTCCGCGCTCATCCTGATTCCCGCCGGCCTGGCCAATGACCGCTTCGGGCCGAAGCGGATGATCAGCATCGGGGCCGCCGCTGTCGTTGCGGCGCTCGTCCTCCGCGCCTGGCTGCCGGGAGCGGGCGGCTTGACCGGATCCGCATTCGCGGGAGGCATCGCCCAGGCGATCGTATCGGCGACGATCCTGCCGTTCATGGCGAACAACTCGACTGCCAGGCAAAGGATCCATCTGTTCAGCTTCAACATGGCGCTCGTCATGGCAGCCAACGTGGTAGGGAATCTGGCGGGCGGCTTCATCACCGACCTGCTGCAGCTTGCGGGTATGGGCGAAGTGCTCAGCCTGCGGCTTACGCTGCTGATCGGCGCCGGTATAGCCGGAGCCGGACTAATACCCGTGCTCATGTTCGGGAAGGAAGAGGAAGCGGCGTCAGCCTCGATGGGAGGAGTCGGGCAGCCGCCAAGCCCCGTGAAGGGTGTTCGGCTCAAAGCCGCCATGAAGGAGCATCGCTCCTCCTTCTATGCGATAGGAGCCTTTACTTTGCTCAGCCTGCTTTCTTCCATGGCGGGCGGCATGGTCGTGCCTTATCTCAACGTTTATTTCGAAGACCGGTTCGAGGCGTCCAAGTCGGTCATCGGCCTCGTCGTTGCGCTCGGCCAAGGCGCGACGGCAGTCGCCTACCTGCTCGGGCCGGCGATCGCCCGGCGGATGGGGGGAGGTCAGAGCGGTCGTATGGCTTCAGCTCAGCTCCATCCCGTTTCTTGTCCTGACCGCTTATACGCATCAATTCTGGCTTGCCGGCGCAGGGTACTTGTTCCGCCAGGCGCTGATGAATGCCGCGAATCCGTTCTACAATACGATCAAGATGAAGTATGTGCATCGCTCGCTCCGGGGGCTGGCGGCCAGCTCGGGCGAAGCGATGTTCAATCTGGGCTGGTTCATCGCAGCACCGATCAGCACGGGCCTTGTCGCCAAGTACGGGCCTTACCAAGGGTATGCGTGGGCATTTTCGGTTACGGCAGTCATTTATACGCTCATCGCCGTCATGTTCTGGTATCTTTTCTCCAAGGACCGCTTCAAGCCGGCAGAGGAGGCCGAAGCTTGAGCAGGCGCCTTTTTCAACGGTCCTGAAGCAGGGTATGAAGAAATCATACCCATTACATGCAAGGGAGGATCCCCATGTCCAAGACGGATTTTGAGGAAGCCAGGGAATCGGAGAAAACTTATCATGCCCATCTGTATGAGACCGAGGAGATTCTGAAGCCGGGAAGCTGGCTGTCGCAACCGATTCCGGCTGTCATGGAATCGCTCGAGCTCGTCATCGCCGGCAATCCGAATCCGGCTGTGCTTGACCTTGGCTGCGGATCGGGCCGCAATGCCATCCCTATCGCCATGAGGCTGCAGGAGGCCGGAGCGGGCCGGCTGATCGGAACGGATCTGCTCGAGGAAGCGGTAAGCAAGCTGACGGAAAATGCTCGGAAGTATGGAGTCGAGAAAGAAGTAGAGGCGTTTCAGTGCGACGCAGAGAAAGCGGATTACGAGCCGGATTCCTATGACTATGTCGTCGCTTGCGGCTGTCTCGAGCATGTTTCCTCGGAGGATGCCCTTCGAGCCGTTATCGGGAGGCTGCAGCAAGCAACCGCGAGCGGCGGCATCCACTGCTTGTCCATGAATACCGGAATCTCCGAGACAGCGGCGGCGACGGGGGAGGAGCTTGATGCGAAGATCGAGCTTAATCTTTCGGAAGACGAAGCGTGCCGCTTGCTGAGCGATGTATACGCCGATTGGACTCTGCTCCGGGAAGAACGGAACGATGTTGCCATTGAAGAAGAGAAGTACGAGGAAAAAACCGAGTTCAGGGCTCGTTCGTGATGATGGTTTTTCAAAAACGATAAGAGGTAGAAGCAAAAGGGCCTGCAATCGATGCAGGCTCTCTATTTTGCTTGACAATAAGGTAAGCATAATTATGTAAACCATAGATATCGATTTTTAAAAACGGTAAAACCGTCAAGAAAAATACATTGACACTCAAACAGAAATTCCTTTATTATTTACTGGTTACTGATAATGATTATCAATATGAATTGCAATTCGGAGGCCGATAGACGTGAACCTGGAAGCTGCGGCAAGTATGCGCATTGTCAGGCTGATGCTGCTCGGAATGCTGGCGGCCATGCTGATGTCAGGCCGGACCGCATGGGCAAGCGGAGCCGGCGACAGCCATGCAAAAGAGAATGTGCCCGCCATATCGGGGCAGGCGGATATCATTTATGCAAGTCTTGAAGCGAAGGACAGCCAGGCAGCCGCAGAAACATTCAAAGCTGTCAAGAAGTGGTGGGCTCTTCATAAAGCGGACGTCAAGGGCGAATCGCTCGACCTCGCCCTTGAGATCGATAAGCAGATCGCAGATCTATCCCTGTCCTTGTTGACCGAGGATCTGTCCGCAGCTCTCGATACTTCCGGCGCGCTGAGATTTTCCCTTCACAACTATGAAGACGGTGCATACGCCGGCAATGACGGCAAGACGAAGATGACGCTGGCCTTCTATGTCTCCAAGCTGGCCGATGCCAGGAACAAGGCCGACCGTCAGGATTGGGCGGGAGCCGCGAGCCTGGTCAAGCAGCTCCAGAGCCAGTGGCTGGCTGTAGAGGGCGATGTCGTCAGCCGCTCGCAGAAAGTATACAACGACACGGAACGGGATCTCGTCCTTGCGGATGCCTATTTGGCCAACGAAGGCCAAAGGCCGCAAGCATCCGCGGTCTTGAAGAGAATGGCCGACAGTCTTGCGCCTTTTGCGGAGGCTGGTTACAGCTGGTGGGATGCCGCCTTGATCCCTCTGCGGGAAGGTCTAGAGGCGGTACTTGTCGTCGGCGCGCTGCTCGTGGCCGCTGGCCGATCCAAATCGGCAGCGGCGAAGCGGTGGGTGGCGGGAGGATCGGCGCTGGGGATGCTTGTCTGCCTGGCGGCCGGTTTTGCCATCGCGATCCTTTTCTCGTCGGAGGCATTCGGCGGGAGCAGCTCGCTGATCAACGGATGGACCGGCATCCTATCCAGCCTGCTCCTGCTCTATGTGAGCTACTGGCTCCACCGCAACGCGGATATCGGCCGTTGGAACAAATTTCTGAACCGCCAGAGCGACAAAGCCGCCTCGAGCGGCCGCATGGTCAGCTTTGGCCTACTCGCCTTCTTCGCCATCCTGCGTGAAGGACTGGAGACGGTCATCTTCCTGATCGGACTGGCAGGCAAGATGAGTCTGGGAACGCTCGCAGCCGGCATCGGGGCAGGGTTTGGATTGCTGTTCGTCCTTGCCTTCATCATCCTGAAGGCAGGACAGAAGCTTCCGGTGCGGCCGCTCTTTCTGGCATCCAGCCTCGTCGTCTTTTACCTCTGCTTCAAATTTCTTGGATCCGGCATCCACAGCCTGCAAATGGCAGGGGCGATTCCTTCCGACGTGAAGGATTACTTGCCTCAGTGGGCTTCGATCAGCCTTTATCCTTCCTGGTACAGCACGCTTCCCCAGCTTGTCTTCGTGCTGCTCGCGCTGGCAGGCTCCGCGTCTGGATGGCTTAAGCGGCTCGGAGGCCGGACAGGCCGGACGGAAACGGCGTCCTAAATAAAATGATTGATTATCGATAGGAGATCTGAACTCGATGAAGAAACGCGCTCAAGCTCTTACGGCATTGTCTCTTGGCGGCATTCTGCTTCTCTCCGCCTGCTCTTCGGGATCTACAGGTACTGGCGAATCAGCGGCCGATTCCGGAGCCGCCCCTTCATCGGCCGCTGCAGGCGGCAATCAGGCCGTACTGGACGGCACAACCAAAATGAAGGAGCAGACAAGCAAGCTTCAGGATGCTTTGGCCAAGAAGGACTTGGCCGAAGTCAAGCAGCAGGGCAAAGCCATCAACGATATCTGGCTGTCCTATGAAAATACGGTCAGAACGGCTTTCCCGCTTGAGTACACGGAAGTAGAAAAGCATGAAATTCCGATCTTCTCGGCGTCGGCTTACGACAAAGTGGATTTCGATGCTCTCGCGGCGACCGCTCAAAAGCTGATGCAGGCTCTTGAGGCGCTCCAGCAGGCCAAGCCGTCAAGCAGCAGCTCCTCCGAGCTGCTGGACAAGGCTGTCGCCAATTACGAGGCCTTTGTCAAGGAGCAGGCAAAAGCGCTTGCGGATTCCACCAAGGTGTTCGCGGGCCTCGTCAAATCCGGCGATATGGAAGCGGCCAAGGCGGAATACACCAAAGCGCGCGTGTATTTTGAAACGATCGAGCCCGTAGCGGAAAGCTTCGGCGATCTGGATCCCCGAATCGACGCCCGCCTGGCAGACGTGGAGAATGAAAGCGAATGGACGGGCTATCACCGGATCGAGAAAGCTCTGTGGGCGGACAAATCGCTGGCCGGCATGGATGTCTATGCCGATCAGCTGGTGAAGGACACCGAGGAGCTGGCTGCGAAGGTGCAGGATATCAAGCTTGATGCCAAGACGATGGTTGCCGGAGCGATCGAGCTGATCAACGAGGCGGCGACCTCCAAGATTACCGGCGAAGAAGAGATTTATTCCAAAAGCGATCTTGTCGACCTCGCAGCGAATGTCGAAGGCTCCAAGACGGTCTATCTGGCGATCATCCCTGCCCTCAACGAGCACAATACGGAGCTTGCGGACAAACTCGACAAGCAGTTCCAGGACATGGAAGCGATGCTGCTCACGTACCGCAAGAGCGGCGATTATGTGGCCTACGACAAGCTGACGACCGACCAGATCCGTGAAATCAGCGACAAGCTGAGCCAGCTGTCGGAGCTGATGACCCAGACCGCGGCTATTCTGTAATCCCAACCGCAGCGAAAAGGAAGTGAGCACAATGGACAAGAACCCGTCGAAAGTATCGCGGAGAGACTTTCTGAAGCTGTCTGCGGTCGCCGGCGCGGCGCTTGCTCTCGGTGGAGGAGGGGCGGGAGCCGTGCTGTCCGCTCTCGGCCAGAAGAAGGCTTCGGCGGAAGCGTCTCAGGAGACGGCTTTTTACGGGCCGAACCAGGCCGGCATCGCAACGCCCCAGCAGACCTATATGTATCTGGCCAGCTTTCGCATCCTGGATATCGGCCGAGCCGGGCTGATCGCCATGCTCAAGGAATGGACGCGCTTCAGCGACCTCAGCGCTTCGGGCGGATACAGGCAGAGCAGCGGCAACGGGCTGCTGCCGCCGGCCGATACCGGTGAAACGATGGATCTCGGAGCTGCCGGCTTGACGATCACCTATGGGTTCGGCACGTCCTTCTTCCTCGACAGAGGCTCGGACCGTTTCGGCATCGCTTCGCGAAAGCCGCTCTATCTGGAGGAGATTCCCCGGATGCCCAAGGACCATATCGAGGAAGGCTTCAAGGGCGGGGACATCGTCGTCCAGATCTGCGCGAATGACCAGCAGGTCGCATTCCACGCGCTTCGCAACCTGATTCGGCTCGCGACAGGCTCCGCCGTGGTCAACTGGACCGAAGAGGGCTTCATCAGCGCGCCGGAGGGAAAGACGCCGCGGAACCTGTTCGGCTTCAAGGACGGCACCGCCAACAGCCTGCATCAGACTCTGCAAGGTTATGACGAGGTTCTGTGGGCGGGAACGGAGGAGCCGGATTGGATGAAGGGCGGATCGTACCTTGCCTACAGAAAAATCCGCATGCTGCTGGAAGTATGGGACCGTTCATCCCTTCAAGCCCAGGAGGATACGTTCGGCCGTTCCAAGGACAGCGGCGCCGCGTACGGGTCGAAAGGCGAATTCGACCCGGTCGTAAAAGCCGAGCTGCCTGCCGATTCCCATGTCCGGCTCGCGAAGGACTCCGGACAGAGCATTCATCGGCGCGCCTATTCTTATACGGGAGCAATCGATTCCAGAACCGGCCAGCTTGATGCGGGACTGCTGTTTCTCAGCTATCAGCGCAATCCGTCGAAGCAGTTCATCCCCATGCTGCGGATGATGCAGAGCAGGGACAAGCTCAACGAGTATACCCAGCATATCGCAAGCGCGATGTATGCCTGTCCCGGAGGAATCCGGGAAGGGCAGTACATCGGACAGGCTCTGCTGGAAGGGTAGGGGAAGGAGATTCCGCCATGATGGCGGAATCTCCTTTTTTTGCATGCCGCCATTCGTTCCGGGAAGACTAAGCTTCCCATTCCTTCTCTCCGGGTAAGGAAAGGAAGACAAGGATAGAGGAGGAATCGGAAGATGCATATCGGCTTGATCGGGCTTGGCAAGATGGGCATGAATTTGGGTAGGAATCTGATGGAGCACGGGTATCGGATAACGGCATTCGACGTGAATCCGAAGGCCGTGGAGGAGCTGCGGAAAGAAGGAGCGCAGGGAGCCTCCACCTTGAAGGAGCTGGCAGACTCGCTGCCGCAGCCGAGAATCGCGCTCATCCTCGTTCCGCACCAAGTCGTCGACGGCGTGCTGGAAGAGCTCGGGAGCCTGTTCGCACGGGGAGACATCGTCATCGAAGCGGGGAATTCGCATTACAAGGAGACCATCCGCAGATACGAGCGGATGAAGGAAGCCGGAATCTCCTTTGTGGATGCGGGGACGTCCGGCGGCATGGAGGGCGCCAGGAACGGCGCCTGCTACATGGTAGGCGGCGATGCGGATGCATGGCAGATCGTGGAGCCGATCTTCAGGGACACGTCGGTTCCGAATGGCTGCTTATATGCCGGCAAGCCGGGCAGCGGGCATTTTCTCAAGATGGTCCACAACGGGATCGAATACGGCATGATGGCCGCAATCGGCGAGGGCTTCGAGGTGCTCGAGAAAAGCGGCTTCGACTTCGATTACGAGAAAGTGGCGCGGGTGTGGAACAACGGCTCGGTCATCCGTTCGTGGCTGATGGAGCTGTCCGAACGGGCTTTCGCCAAGGATGCGGACCTCGATGAGCTGCGAGGCGTCATGAATTCCTCCGGAGAAGGGAAGTGGACGGTCGAGACGGCTCTCGATCTCCAGGCGGCGATTCCGGTCATCGCCATGTCGCTCATGATGCGGTATCGCTCGCTTGAATCCGATACGTTCACCGGGAAGGTGGTAGCGGCGCTGCGCAACGAATTCGGCGGCCATGCCGTCGTCAGATCGGAATGAATGCGGCAGGCGGCTGAGGGCATACTGGGGTAAAAGGAGCTGGACATAGATGACCGCGCTGCCGGAAGACCTGGATCTGAAAAGAACGATGATTGCGAATGTCGTCATGATCGGCAAGCCGGATTCTGGGCATTGGGTGCTCGTCGATTGCGGAATCGCGGGATTTTCCCGGTCCATTCAGGATGCGGCGGAGGAGAGGTTCGGCTCGGCTCCACCGAAGGCAATTGTGCTGACGCATGGTCATTTCGACCATGTAGGCTCGCTGGAAAAGCTTTTGGAGGAATGGGATGTTCCCGTCTACGCCCATGAGCTGGAGCTCCCTTATGTAGGAGGCACGAAGGATTATCCCGAGCCGGATCCAGCGGCGGGAGGCGGGCTGATGACGGCGGTATCGCCGCTATATCCTCGTCATGGACTCGGACTTGGCGGACGCGTCCAGCCGCTTCCTTCCGACGGACATGTCCCGCATCTGGCGGATTGGCGGTGGATTCATACTCCGGGCCATACACCCGGCCACATTTCCTTGTTCCGGGACCGGGACCGGACCGTCATCGCCGGAGATGCCTTCATCACCGTCAAGCAGGAGTCGGCCTGGGCGGTTCTGACACAGGAACAGGAGGTGCATGGACCTCCTGTTTATTTCACGCCGGACTGGCATGCCTCCAAAATCTCGGTGCGCCGCCTGCGCGAGCTGGACCCGGCCCTCGCGCTCACCGGTCATGGAGCCCCAATGCAAGGGGAAGCGCTCAGGAAAGGCTTGTCGAGGCTTGCGGACAAATTCGATGAGATCGCGGTGCCAAGCCATGGACGATATGCAGGGGACAGCCATGCACCCGAAGACGAGCCTCCGTTCGTATGAATCCGGGACGATGATCAGAAGAGCAAAAAAACACCCCTTGGAGGGTGTTTTTTTTGCTACAGCGAGCGGCCTTTGGATTTCTGCGTGCTGTCCAGGTGGACATGGACGCGAATCGAGCGGATCGACTTCTCGTTCAGGAAGTAATCCGACTTGCCGAGAAGCTTCATATATTGGCCGGGATGTCTCCGGTACAGCTCAAGCTGGAAATGGTACGGATCGGTCTTCATGGCGACCGATTTCATATGCGTCGCCATGATTTCCTCCTTGATGACTTCCTCAGCCTGTTCTTCCATCGCTCGAATAGACAGGTTCGCATTCATATCGACGACATAACCGCTGCATTCTACCGCGACATCGTAAAGAGGCTCTCCGCCGACCTCGGATATTTTCATAACGAATTTAGGGTGGGAGAGCATGAGGACGCCGGTCGCCTTGCCTCGGTAGGGAATTTTCACCGGCGTCAAGTCCAGCTTGGGATTCCGCCAGCGGATGCCCTTGAGGTCATCCATGCGCATTCGGGCCGTCATGGCATAGTCTTTGAAGAAATAAGCCCCATTGATCATGAACATCGATTTGGGGCGCCGATCCTCCAACCACAGCTTGTGGTCGATGGAAATTTCCGGAATCATTCCGATGTTGCCCGGCTCGTTCATGTAGCTCCAGACTTCCCTGCTTGTCATCGGCAGGATGAACGATTTCTGCGTGTTCATCTGGACGGCGGTGAACATCATCGTATCGAGCGGCGACAGATTGAACATCGACTTCTGCACGAGAATGTCCTCGATCTTCTCGCGGGTTCCGTAGACCAGGAAATTGTACCTCGCTTCCCGGTGCCGGTTCAGCACCTCGAAGAAATCCTTCACTCCCCGTTTCATGATGTTCTCGGACAGGATGACGGTGCGCACATGCCCCCAGAATACGGGCGCTTGGGCAGTGGCGTTCGTTTCAAACAGAGCCCCCGGAATCGTCTCGCCGTCTCCTTTGCCGATCCAGATCGGGACCGGCTTGCCCAGCTCGACGTTTTCGGTGCGGGCGACGTTGGAGAAGTTCAGCACTTGGATGTAGCCCACGTACTTGCCGTTTTTGTAATCCATCGCGATGGCGGTCGCATAAGCCAGGCTCTGGATATCTCTGGAATTGCCGCAGCCTGTCAGGCAGAGCGCGGCGGAGATCAGCATGGCGGCAAGCCTCATGATCGTTAGCCTCATGATTGCTCCTCTTCTTTCTGATGGTCGCCGTCCATGCCCTTTTCGGACATGCTCGCCGGCCTGCGGCGGATGAAGTACCATGGAGCGCGCAGGAACGAGTTCAGCACATCGCGGGGAATGAGCGGAGACAGAGGAGCCAGGTAATTCGCTCCGAAGGACTGCAGCTTCGACATATAGGCGACGAATAGCACGATTCCGAGAATCAGGCCGTAGAGGCCGAAGACGGATGCCAGCAGGAAGAAAAACAGGCGAATGATGCTGATGACTGTGCTTAGCGACTGGTTGACCAGCGTCACTCCCGATACGGCTGTAATGGCTCCGATGACGACGACGGAGGGCGAGACGAGCCCGGCCCTGATGGCGGCGTCCCCGATGATCAGGCCTCCGATCGACGTCAGTGTCTGCCCGATTGGGTTCGGCAGCCGCACTCCCGCTTCCTTGAATATCTCCAGCAGCATGAGCAGCAGGAACATCTCCATCTGCGAAGACAGAGGCAGTCCAAGCCTCGACACGGATATCGTCGCCATCAGCCGGAACGGGATCTGATCCTGGTGGAAGGCCATCAAAGCGACCCAGATGCCGGGCAGGAAGATGGATATGAACAGGCTCAGCAGCCTGACCAGCCTGGCGAACGAGACGTAGGAGTAGTTGAAGTGGACATCCTCCGGCGATTTCATGATGAGGCTGATTCCGGAAGGCGCGATCAGCACCATGGGGTTGCCGTCCACAAAAATGATGAATCTTCCTGCAAGCAAGCAGGAGACGACGTAATCGGGCCTGCCGGTGAAGTCCATGAGCGGGAGGATTTTAAGACGGTTCTGCGTCAGCAGGTCCTCCAGCTGATTGATGCTGTACAAGCCGTCGATATCAATATTGCCGAGCCTGCTGCGCACGACCTCGAGAGTCTTGGGCTTCAGGATATCCCGAAAATACATCAGGACGACCTTGGTCCGCGTTCTCCTGCCGATCGTATACCGCTCGGTGACGAGCGAGCTGCTGCGGACTCTCTTCCGGATAAGGGCGACGTTGACGTCGATATCCTCGATGAAGCAGTCCTTCGGCCCTTTGATGGATATCTCGGTGCTGGATTCATAGGGAGTGCGGTTCGGCTTGTCGGACAAGTCCATATAGGCGAGGCTTCCTTCCTGGACGAACAGGAGCAGAAGCATGCCGTCATAGACGATGTCTTCCACCTCCTGCGGTCCAGGATTGCGGTCGAAGCCCTGCAGCGTCAAAGCTTCGGACAGCTGCAGCAACGGCCGCGAGAAGGAGCCGAGCTTGCGGTAGCAGGCCCCCAGTTCGGGAAGAACGAATTTATTGATCGAGATCGTATCGCATAGCCCGGTATTGTAGAGGAGCACAACTTCCTTTTCACTGTACTCGCCAAAGTAGGCGCTGCGGACCATGACGTCCTCGGAGCCGTTGAACTGCTTTTCCAAGGCGGCTTTGGTCCATGCACGAGGGGCTTCAGCCTGTCGGCTGGGGGGCTGCCGGGGGTCCGTTGTCTGGCTTGGACGATTCATTGGCATTCCTCCTGTCCGGTTTGGCAAATGCGGCGCAAAGCGACCATATCAAGGATAAAGGAAGCAAAACGGCGAGCGAGATCGGCATGAAGTAATCGAACATCAACAAGTACAGCGTCCAATTGTTGGCGGGCAGTATCGTGTAGACGAGGTAGCTGGCCATCACGGCCAGGATGAAGACCGCTTTCTTTCTCGAGCTGCGCAGAGGGAGGACATCCGCGAGAATGAAGACAGGCAGACTGACTCGTATCGACGCTCCTGAGAGCCACTGGAAGATCGAGAAGAAATCCAGATGCTCGACATACTGTCCGATGCGAAGCAGCCGCCACTGCTCGTAGGGCGAAGTCATCTGCATCGCCGCTTCGAGCGGTCCGAACTCGGTGATCGCCCCGATGACGGGACCGTTCATCATGATGACGATGAAGCTGCTGTACAGAAGCAGATGCCAGGGCTTTGCTTTGCCCCGGATGTGATGCTGCAGCAGCAGGAGCGCCAGCAGCTCCATATAAGCCGATCCGGCGTATACCAAGCCGTTGATGACCGGCCTCCAGCCATGCTCCAGGACCGGCATGAGCAGCGTATAGTCCTTGACCGATGAATTCGAGATGCCGACGAAAAAGCCGAGGATGATGACGACCGGAAGCAGGACGCCGGACGCGATCGCGATAATGCGGATTCCCCAGGAAGCGAGCAGCAGGCAGATCAGCACGAGCAGGATCGCAAGCTGGAAGGCGCTGCTTGCCGGGAGATAGTTGCTGACGCTCCAGTTCGCGGTCTGAATGACGGTGCCGAGTCCAATGAGATAGAGATGGATGCAGACGGGAAGAAGCAGAATCCACGACAACGCCGGGTGCGTATGCCGCGCAAGCCACGACTGCCAGTTCTGCATGGATGATTTCTTCATCATGTAATAAAGCAGGAGGCTCCATGGAATGAAGAAAGCGCCTGCGGAGATGACGGTAATCCAGGCATCCCGTCCCGAAGCGTCGAGCAGCATCGGATTGACGATGACATGGCAGGCGAGGCCGTTGGATAGCATGAGAATCATCAGGGCTTGAAACATGTTCATTTTGTAGGACGAGGTTGACATAGGCTCACATCCGGTCAAGAATTGATAAACGATAGTTTGCGCCATCCATTTTTTTCTATACCTGACTGTTCCGACAATCAGGCGGGAAGGGGAAACCATGATGCCGGCATCCAACGATTGGATCATTCTGCTGAGAGGAATCAACGTAGGCGGAAAGGCGCGAGTCCGAATGGCTGATCTCAAGGAAGCTCTGGAGGCAGCGGGACTGATAGAGGTGAAGTCGTATATCCAGAGCGGCAATCTGATTGCAGGCCGCGGCGGGACGGAGGATGAAGTGAAGGCCTTGATCGAGGGGGCTTTCAAGGAGAGATTCGGATTTCATTCGGAGGCCATGCTGCGTACAGTCGAGCAGTGGAGCTCCGTCCTTGAGTCGCTTCCATTCCGCTTGTCGGAGATCGAGGAGGCCGAGTCGAAGGAACAAGGAGAAAGCCTCTATGTCTGCTTCCTGCACGATGCTCCCGCAGAGGAGGCGGTCGGCATGCTGCGCGGGCTCGAATCGGCCGAGGAGAGGTTCGCCGTCCGGGGAAGGGAAATCTATCTGCTGTTCCACGGAAGCATCCGGGATTCCAAGCTGGCGGTCAAGCTTGGACGTCTCGCGCCGAATTCGACGGTGCGCAACTGGAAGACCGTAGTGAAGCTGAAGGAGCTTGCCGACGGGCGCAACACTCCTTAACTGGCTGGACGCAGGAAGGCTTGCAGACTCGCAAACGCTGTTTTTAACCGGACTGCCTGTATGGTATAGTTGTAGGGCTGATTGTGAACATAAACGACTTTATACCTGTATAGGCCCATACCGGAGGTTTCCTTGATGAGCAGAAAGAAATTCAACGCCCCAAAAGCAAAGCCGCCGGCAACCAGGCAGTATGCCGTTCAAGAGCCGGCGGAATTGCTTGCTTTTTTATTGATCAAGCTGTCCGGCGCCGGACGCAACTCGGTGAAATCCATGCTCGCGCGCGGTCAAGTTTCCGTTGATGGCCGCCCTTCGACCGCATACAACCTGCCACTTGCTCCCGGTCAGACCGTGACGGTCCAAACCGAAAAGACGGTAGAGGCTCCGCCCCTAGCAGGGTTGTCGATTCTCCATGAAGACGATCATGTCATCGTCATCCGCAAGGATGCGGGACTGCTGTCCATCGCATCGCCGAAGGAAGCGGAAATGACCGCCTACCGCCAGCTTATGGCCCATGTCCGCGCCAAGGATCCGGCCGGCCGGATTTTTGTCGTGCACCGTCTTGACCGGGATACCTCCGGCGTGATGATGTTCGCCAAAAGCGAGGATGTCCAGCAGAAGCTTCAGAACAACTGGCAGGAAGCGGTGAAGGAGAGAACGTACATCGCTCTGGTAGAAGGCAGAGTATCGAAGGCGGAAGGGACGATCTCTTCCTGGCTGAAGGAAAGCAGCACGTTGAAAATGTATTCCAGTCCGCATCCCAACGGCGGGCAGCATGCCGTGACCCACTACAAAACGATTCAGTCCAGCCCCGGCTTTTCGCTGCTGGAGGTCAACCTGGAGACGGGACGCAAAAACCAGATCCGCGCCCATATGGAAGAGCTGGGACATCCCGTCGTGGGCGACAAGAAATACGGCTCCAAATCAAAGGCGATCGGCAGGCTCGGGTTGCATGCAAGCGTGCTCGCTTTCATCCATCCGGTGACGGAAAGCCTGATGCGCTTTGAGGCTGACATGCCGAAGTCGTTCTTGAGTCCGTTTCGGACCGGTTCGGACAAGAAGAGCTGATTCCTTGGCGGAATGCTGATATCCACTTGTTCAGCAGGAATGCAGAGCCGTTTAGCAGAATGGATGCTGAGCGGCTTTTTTCAATTTGTTGTCAACGGCTTCATCCAAAAAGGAGGGATTCGCTCATGCCTGAACCGAAAACGAAAGAAACCGACGACAGCGTCCTGGAGTTCATTGAAAACGTCGATTCCGTCAAGAAGCGCGAGGATGCCTTCAAGCTGCTGCAGCTCTTTGCCGAGACGACAGGTTATCCGCCGAAAATGTGGGGACCGAGCATCATCGGATTCGGCAGCTATCATTATAAATATAAGTCGGGTCATGAAGGCGATGCTCCGCTGGTCGGATTCTCGCCTCGCAAGGCCAAGATCAGCCTGTATTTCGCGACGGGCGATACCGAGCGGAAAGCCATGCTGAAGGACTTCGGGAAATATACGGCAGGAAAAGCCTGCGTCTACATCAATAAGGTGGAAGACATCGACACGGACGTTCTAAGGGCCTTGATTGCCCGGTCGGTTGCGTTTTTGAAGGAGACTTATCCGGGAAACTGACCGGCGCGCTGTTGTTGAAAGGCTTAGGGTGGCGGGAAGGAAAATGGAAGGGAGCGGAAAAAGATCAGCGCCAATCAATGGGATGCGGAATGGGAAGTATCGGAGAGGCTGGCTCGCCGCTTGATCGAAAGTCAATTTCCGGCGTTATCCGGCAAGACCGTCGAAAGAATCGGTTATGGCTGGGACAATACCGTCTTTCGGGTCGGATCGGAGACGGTGTTCCGCTTTCCGAGAAGAAAAGTCGCCATAGACCTTCTGGAGCGAGAGTGGAGGATTTTGCCGCAGCTTGCAGAGCGTGTATCGATTCCGTTTTCGAGGCCGTTGCATTTGGGAAAAGCGAGTCCGGATTTTCCGGCTTCATTTCTCGGATACAGCTATCTGCCGGGCCGATATCCGATCGGGCTGAGCGATGAGCAGCGCGTCCGGTCCTCATCCGCGTTGGCTGTTTTTTTGAGGCAGGTGCACGCATTTCCGACCGAGACCGCCTTGGAATGCGGAGCGCCGAGCGATCATCGCAATCTGCTCGACATGGAATCGCGAAAACTCAAGATGCTGGAATGCCTTCCCAGGCTTGCAGCCCATATGCGCGATGATGAATACCGTTCTCTCCGCCGTTATTTGACGGAAGGAGGCGCCAAGCTCGCAGCCGGCAAAAAGGTGTTCCTGCATGGAGATCTTCACTTCAAGAACATGCTGGTTGACGATAGCGGACTCATATCGGGAATCATGGATTGGGGCGATATGAATGTCGGCCATCCGGCTTGCGATCTCAACATCGCCTATAGTTTTCTGCCATCCCATGCCAGAGAGCGCTTTTTCGAAGAATACGGCGAAGCCGATCAGGAGACGAGGGAACTTGCGCGGCTGATCGCGGTCTACATCCCGATGCTCATCATGCTGCAGGCTGTCGAAGAGAAGGATGCCGGGATCGTCGCAGCCGCGAAGGATACGATACAGCGGGCGCTCTCGGATTGAGCCGATGCATTCAGGGAGAGTATACTCAACTTTACTTTATCGCAGAGGGAGAGAAGGCCATGGATACTCGCCGGCTGAATCAACTTCATCATCACAAGCAGCGTTAGCACACCTGTATACAAACAGGGTGGGCTAGCGCTGCTCGCGTTGGCCTCCTTGCGGCATATGGAGCGCGCAGGACCATAAGGTCCTGCGCGCTTTTTTTATCTCAAAAAACAAAACGGAAGGAGCGGCAGAATGCAAAATGTAAAAGGAACTTACGATTATAGGGGCAAAGAATAGGCGACCGGAGATACGGCTGCGTCCATCTTGAAAGCTGCTGCAGCTTTGCGGAGAGCCGGCATAAGGACCAGCACGGATCTGAGCAGGCGCAAGCTGAAACAGCGAGCCTGTGAACGACAGGCTAGAACTCGATTCCTCTTACCTTGGAATAAACCATCGTATCCCTCGGGCTTCCGCTTGGATCGATGGAGTGACGGCGAAGAACTCCCTCCTGCATATAGCCGCAGCGCAACGCGACTGCAGCGCTTCGGCCGTTCCGGGAATCGCAGCGGATTTCAATCAAGCTGGCCAGCACTGCGGATCGAGGCTTCGGACTCGTCCGGCGCAGTTTCGCCCAGGGCATCCACGGACGAAGCTCCTCGCTGCTTTCCTTGACGGCTTCGTTCACAGCGGCCCCATCATCCCGCAGGGGGGCGCGAATAAGCAGCCGCTCGCTTTCAAAGCTTTCTGGGATGGATAGCAGAATGGCATCAAAATCATTGATCTTCATCGAAACACGCCTTCCGGAAAATATCCTCCAGCATAGCATTGAAAGGGAATAATTGGAGGTCCAGGATCATTCTGCATGTCGGCTGTCATCTGCGCGATGCGGAGAAGAACAAGAAGAGCGGGATTCTCCGGCGCCTCTCGTAGGTATCCGCGGAATGGAACCGTTCCCGGACGGGATTCGACTCGCGCAGGCTTCCGACCGCCAAGCCGGCCGCTTGAAGGGCGGAAAAATAATGCTCGACGGTTCGGTGAAACTTCCTGACCGTTGTGCCCAGCCATTGCTGCTCCCGGAAGCCTTCATCGAAATACCGGTCGACGGTCCAGTCGGTTCGGGTCCCCGAAGGCTGAAGAGTGGAGGTGATGACGGGGTGCTCGACGGAGAACACCAGCCGGCCGCCGGGCTTCAGCGATTGGACAATCCGTTCCAGCACGGCTTCCAAATCGTCCACATAGTGGAGCGCCAGCCTCGACAGCACAAGATCGTAGCTTGCCTGCGGATCGCTCCAATCCTCCATCGAGCTGTGGATGACATCGCCGGCTGTGCCGGCAAGCGTCCGCCGGGCGAGCTCCGACATCGCCGCCGAGCCTTCGACGCCGGCATAGGAGGCGCAATTCCGCTCCAGCAGCTCCGTGCCGAAGCGGGCGTCGCCGCAGCCCAGATCCAGAATGCGCAGCCCTTCCGGGTCGCCGATCAGCTCCAGCATCACGGGCTTTTCCAGGGTGTCGTTGGCATTGTCCACGCTGTTTCTGCGGCTCATATAGGCCTGCAGAAAATGCTCGTCATCATAATAATCATGTCCTCGCTCCGATATGGGAATCCCTCCTGTTCGGTCCACATTATACCAATCCCATCGTATTTTATATATGGCAAAAAATAAGGAAGCCCCGGATTCTGTCCGGGGCTTCCTCTCAGTTCAGATGGTTCAGCAAGCCGCTTGTTTCAAACAGGCTGCCTGTGTTGAACAGGAACAGAATCTGCTCGATGCCGTTCGCCGCCGCGTAATCGCCGATGCTGCCGTTGTAGTACCGGGGATCGATCACATGGATTTCCCTGGCATGAAGAGCCAGGAAAGGAATTGCGCTGTGGGCGTAGGAATCCTTGACGACGAGCAGCTTGTCCAGATCGGCCCTGGCCGGAGGCAGCTCCGTCCGAATGACGGAAAGAGCATGAACGCCTCCGAGGAAGTAGGAATACTGATCCTTTTGGGCTAGATAGCTGCCGTCGTAGAGGCTGTTTTTCGTCTGGCCCGTGTCCAGAATCGTCATCGTCAGCGGATAGGAGACTTTAGGGACATAGAGATCGATCTCATCCGGCTTGAGGCCTGCGAACTGGCCGCGGGTCTGATAGCTGCCGAGAAACGAGCTGCTGACGGGGCGAACGGTGAAATCCTGCTCTGTCAGCGGCGTCCAGTTCATCGAACGGGCATAAGCCCGGTAAGCGAGAAACGCTCCGTACGTCGTCCAGTGATGGTCGGTCCGGTAAAAGAGCTGCTTGGATCCGGCAGCGGCATCTAGGAATGAGAACCCATTCAGAAAGTGGATTCCGCGGCCTTGAAGCAAGCGGCCGAATTCCTTGTTGACTTCGCGCTGGGAATCATGGGGAGCTCCGGCTGGCAGCCGATCCGGATCCATTCCGACCGAGTTCGGGGAGAGCATGAAGGAAATGTCCAGATCGGGATGGTGCCCGGCAAATGTCTTCAGCTTGTCCGCGTAGGCTTGCATAACGTCAGACTGGGGCTTGCGGTAGGCCTCGAACAGCCAACCGCCGCTGCCGAGGTAAACGCCGTTGTTTTCCCTTTGCCCCCGCAGCGTCTCCAGCCGGGACTTCAGCCCGATCCAGCCGTTGCGCCATGGAAAATGATCGGATAGGTAGGCTTCCGTTTCGTCGGCGAATTTCTTGCTGCTGACCGATTCCCAATCCAGACGCGGAAAGGCTTGCAAATAGCGGTTTTCCAATTCCGAAAAGGAGCTTTTGGGGGTAACGGCCAGCAGGACGGAGACGCCGAGCAGCATGCCGGCAAATCCGCAGGCCAGCAGCCGGTTGTAGGTTCTGCCGCGCATGACCGCACCTGCTCTCCAAGGAAGTTAGAATCGGAAATAAAGAAAGGGATTGAAGGTCGCATCCACGAGATAGGCGGTGGACAGCAGAAACAGCAGCGCCAGCATGATGAGCTTGATCACCGGAAGCAGCTTGGCTGATCTTGCGCTGGCGGCAAGGCTGGCGAATCGGATCTTGAACCGGCTCCAGTTCAAGGAAGCCAGCACAAGAAGGAGCAGCAATACGGCGTTGCCGGAAGCGAGGTACCCGGTCTGCCCGTCAGCGAGCGGCTGGCCGTGGATTCCCGCCATTGCGCCGAGATAGCCGATGACTTGGGACAGCGATTCGAAGGCGAACAGAACCCATCCGACCAGAATCAGCGCCACAGCATACAGATGGCCGACGATTCGCGGCCATTGCTCCAGCTTGCGGAGCAGCCAGACTTTCTCAAGCATCAGAATCACTCCAAAGTAAAGCCCCCACAGAAGGAAGTTCCAGCTCGCACCATGCCACAAACCGGTGAGCATCCAGACGATGAGAATGTTGCGCAGCTGCAGCGGCAGGCCGCGGCGGTTGCCTCCAAGCGGAATGTAGACATAGTCGCGGAACCAGCCGCTCAGCGACATATGCCAGCGGCGCCAGAAGTCCGTGATGCTGCGAGCGGTATAAGGCTTGTTGAAATTCTCGTTGAAGCGGAAGCCGAACATGAGCCCGAGTCCGATCGCCATGTCGGAATAACCGCTGAAGTCGAAGTAGATCTGAAAGGCGAAGGCGGCAATTCCCAGCCAGGCGGTAAGAACGGGCAGCGATTCCGCGGGGGCTGCCGATACGCTGTGCCAGAGAAGCCCGATATTGTTGGCCAGCAGCACTTTTTTGGCGAGGCCGATCAGGAATCGCTCTACGCCTTCGGCGAACAAGGCCCAATCGGACTTGCGCTCCGTAAGCTCCTTCTCCACGGTGACATAGGCGACGATAGGCCCGGCGACAAGCTGGGGAAACAAAGCCACGAATGCGGCGAAATCAAGCCAGTTCCGCTGCGCCTTCACCCTGCGCCGATAGACGTCGACGATGTAGGACATCGACTGGAAGGTATAAAAGGAGATCCCGATCGGCAAGGGAAGATCCGGCAGCGGGAAATCCGTACCGATGAAATCGTTCACGCTTCCGATCAGAAAATCGGAATATTTGAAGACGGACAGCAGAGCCAGGTTGACGGCGATCGAACCGGCCACGAGGGCTTTGCGCGCCTGGGCGCTCCAGTCCTCCTTGCCGAGCAGGCGGCCGAAACCGTAATCCATCGTCGCGGAAAACAGCATCAGCAAGATGTAGACCGGCTCTCCCCAGGCGTAGAAGAGCAGGCTGAACATCAGCAGCACGACGTTTTTGAGCCGCTTGGGAGAAGCATAATAAACGACCAGCACCGCAGGCAGGAAGAGAAACAGGAACAGCAGGCTGCTGAACACCATAGCGGCCTACCCGTTACTTGGAAGCGTCGAAAAATCCGTCGAACGCGGCCTTCAGTTGTTCGCTCTTGTCCGAGATCAGGAAGAGCACATAGCTGCCCTTGACGTCGATGACGTAGCTCTTGGCGTTCTCATACTGGTCGGGCAAATAGTTCTCGAACTGCTTCTGGACGTCGGCGGCGCGCTGCTTGAGCGCATCCTGGACAGCTTTCATGTCTTTGGCGTCCTTGACTTTCAGGACGGCGATTTCATTCGTCTTGACATTCATGAGAGGAACCTTGATGGCGAAATCCTCCAGAAGCGACGGATCGATATGGTACTGCTGCTCGACTCCGTCCTTGTCGACATCCGCGAAGGCCGGCTGTTCGATCTTTTCCAGCATGCCGGCAACGATATCCTTGGCCGACTGGGCCGGCTCCTTGGGAGTCGACGGAGCGGGAGATGCGGACGGTGCCGGAGATGCCGATGCGGAAGGGCTCGGACTATTTGTGGCCGCATTCGAAGAACAGGCGGCAAGCGCGATGGCGGCGGAGAGAAGCAGCAGGGCGGATAAGCTTTTTTTCATGATCAGGAACTCCCTTGGGTATAAGATTCTATGTTGTTCAAGGAAGATAGACGGTCGAAAAATGTCGAATGTTGCGAAAGGAATTAAATCCCAATGGGCGCGCCTGAGGTTCGGATTCGGAGATAGGGATCAGCTCTTTGCGAGGCATCTGTCCATTGCCAGCCTGAATCGGTTATAATGGATGGGAGAATCCACAGGAAAGCGGGAGTACAATGGGTCGCAAATGGAACAATATCAAGGAAAAAAAAGCTTCGAAAGACGCCAATACCAGTCGGATCTATGCCAAATTCGGCCTTGAAATCTATGTAGCCGCCCGCAAGGGAGAGCCGGATCCGGAGTCGAACCGCGCCCTGCGCGTCGTGCTGGAGCGCGCCAAAACGTACAATGTGCCGAAGGCGATCATCGACCGCGCCATCGACAAGGCGAAGGGAAGCTCGGACGAGGTGTACGAGGAGCTCCGCTATGAGGGCTTCGGCCCGAACGGCTCCATGGTCATCGTCGATGCGCTGACGAACAACGTGAACCGGACGGCTTCGGCCGTGCGCGCGGCGTTCAGCAAAAACGGCGGCAACATGGGCGTCAACGGCTCCGTCGCCTACATGTTCGACGCGACTGCCGTCATCGGCGTGGCGGACAAGTCCCTGGACGACATCATGGAGATCATGCTCGAAGCCGACGTGGACGTGCGCGATATCGTCGAGGAAGACGAGAACATTCTCGTCTATGCCGAGCCGGATCAATTCCACGCCGTGCAGGAAGCGCTCAAGGCCGCCGGCATCTCGGAATTCACCGTAGCCGAGCTGACGATGCTCGCTCAGAACTACGTGACGCTGCCGGAAGAAGCGGAGGCTCCGTTCGAGAAGATCATCGACACGCTGGAGGATCTCGAGGACGTGCAGCAGGTGTATCACAACGTGGAGTATGAGGAATAGAATCGCAAAGAGAAGGCCGTCGGCTCCCTCCTAGGAGCTTGACGGTCTTTTTTGCGAGAAAAATGGAGGTGCCGCTTATGCGCGCTGCACGTATCGAAAAGAATGATTTGACGCTCAATGCGATATATCGTAATCTCGAAGCAAGACAGTAACGATATATCGTATTGGAGGTTGAACATCGATGAGAGATAGGAGCCGAAGCCGGGAAGGACATAGCTTCCGGAGCGCCCGGCGGCATGGGTTGGATCCGGGCCGCGGACACGGCCCCGGCCGCCAGGATGGCGGACGGGGCGGACGGAGGCGGACGGGGAGGGCGGAGGCGACGGCGGAGGCCGGATGTTCCACCGGGGGCAGTTGAAGTATGCCGTGCTCCAGCTGTTGAGCCGGGAGCCGATGCATGGCTATCAGCTCATGAAGACGATGGAGGAGGAGAGCGGCGGCAGTTATATTCCCAGCGCCGGCTCCGTATATCCCGTGCTTCAGAAGCTTGAGCATAAAGGGCTGATTTCTTCCGAAGCCTCGACGGATAGCCGCCGTTCCTACCGGATCACGGAGGAAGGACGGGAGGATCTGGCAGAGCACCGCCGCAGGATGGGAGCCGATGCCGATGCAGGCAAGCCTTCCTGGCAGGACTGGAGAAAGTCTCACGCGCAGCGTATGAAGGAGATTTACCATCGGTCTCTTGCAGCTGCGGAGGAATACGGCGGCGAAAAGGGGCCTGACCTCAGCCTGCTGGATTGGAACAGCATGATCCAATACGGAGTCGAGCTGATGGCGCAGAAGCCTTCCTCGCCTGAGGAGACAGGAAACACTACGCCTTTGGCGGACGCTTACGCAGCTCTGAAAGCATGGCTGGATGGACTGGAGCAGGACGGAGAAGATGACGTTCAGCCGGGCGAGGCCGAGGCTGCCGGAAAATGATCAAGCTTCTGTCGTCGAAGCTCTCGCCTTATCGGTGGGCGGTCATCGCAGCGCCGCTGTTCATGCTGCTGGAGGTCGCGATGGATCTGCTGCAGCCGAGATTCATGGCCGCCATCGTCGACCAGGGCATCGTGAAATCGGATCCGTCCCAGGTGCTGCGGACGGCTCCTTACATGCTCGGCGCAGCCCTTGTCGGCCTGGCAGGCGGAGTGCTGTGCACGGTCTATTCTACGCTCGCTTCGCAGAATGCCGGGCATGATCTGCGCGCCAGCTTGTACGGCAAGGTGCAGCGGCTTGGATTGGACACCGTCGACCGCTTCGGAACGGGCAGCCTGCTCACCCGGCTCACCGGAGATATCGCCCAGCTGCAGCAGGTCATCCTCGTCGCGCTCCGCATGCTTGCCCGCAGCGTGTTCATCGTTGCCGGCAGCATCGTCATGTGCATCGTCATCAGTCCGAGGCTGTCCCTCGTGCTGATCGTCATGATTCCGCTGCTCGCGCTGCTTCTGGCGTTCACGACCCGCCGATCGGTTCCGCTGTTCGGATCGGTGCAGAGAGCAATGGATCGGGTCAACACAATTCTGCAAGAGAATCTATCCGGCATCCGGGTCGTCAAGGCGTTCGTGCGCGCCGCTCACGAGCGGGAGCGGTTCGGCTCCGCCAACAACCGCTTCCTGGATGCCAGCCTCCGCGCGGCCCGGCTTGCCGCGCTCAACGGTCCGCTGCTCGCCATCGTGCTGAATTTCAGCACGGTTGCGGCGCTCTGGTACGGCGGAGCGCTCACCCGCAGCGGGAGCCTGCAGCCCGGGGAGCTGGCCGCATTTCTGACCTATATCAGCCAGCTACTGTTCGCCACGATGAACCTCGGCAACCATCTCATGACGATCGGCCGCGCTCAGGCATCCGCGAGGCGGATCCAGGAAGTGCTGCAGGCGGAGACAAAGGAATCGGCCTATAAACCTGAGATCGCAATGCCAGCGCGGCCCGAAAAGGGAGCTCCATGTCTGGAGCTTCGAGGCGCCGGGTATCGATATCCAAATACGGATGGACGATCGCAGCCGGCTGCGCTGGCAGGAATCGATCTGTCCATCCGCGAAGGAGAACGAATCGGCATCGCCGGCATCAACGGAGCGGGCAAATCCACGCTTGCAGGGCTGATGGCCGGTCTGCTGAATCCTGCCGAAGGAGAAGTGCTGCTGGATGGAATTCCATTGAAGCAATGGGATGCCGGAAAGCTTCGCGAGCGGGTTGGAATCGTGCTGCAGCAAGCGCATCTGTTCAGCGGCTCCATCCGTGAAAATATCGCCTACGGCCGTCCAGGCGCAGCGGCGGATGACATCGAAGCGGCTGCCGATGATGCGCAGGCCAAGGCTTTCATCGATGCGATTCCTGAACGCTACGAGGCGATGCTCGGCCAGCGCGGCGTGAACCTGAGCGGAGGCCAGAAGCAGCGGGTCGCTATCGCCCGGACTCTGCTCCTGAAGCCGGATATTCTCATCCTGGATGACAGCTCGAGCGCGCTGGACGCCTCGACGGACGCCAGGCTGAGAGAGAAGCTTGAACGAAGGGAGCATACGACCCTGATCGTCATCTCGCAGCGCATCTCTGCACTGGCGGGAATGGACCGCATCGCGGTCCTCGAAAATGGAAAATTGACCGCAGTCGGCAGCCACGAGGAGCTTCTCGCCAGCAGCGTTCTGTACCGGCAGCTGTCCGACTCCCAGCAAGGAGCGTGATCGCATGTCCAAGCCCCAATCCCCTCTCAAGAGGGTCGGTTCCTATCTGAAGGGACAACATCGTTCCGTTCTCTTCATAGCGATTCTCACAATCGCCGCTTCCGCCTTGACGCTTGCCGGACCTTATCTGCTCGGGCGAGCCATCGACGGCTTCATTATTCCGAAGGAGAGGGCGGGCCTCACACGTGCCTGCCTGCTGCTGGCAGCCGTCTATGCGGCATCCGCTTTTGTCGCCTGGATTCAGGCGCGCCTGCTCGCCTCGGTGTCCCAGAGAACGGTTTGGAGGATGAGAGGCGATCTGTTCAGCCACATCCAGAATCTTCCTCTTCGCTATTTTACCGGAAAAAAGCAAGGCGATCTCATGAGCCGGGCGACCAACGATATCGAGAACGTATCCAATACGCTCAACCAAAGCCTGGTGCAGCTGCTGTCGAGCGCGCTCTCGATTGTCGGCAGCTTCGCGGTCATGATCTGGCTGCAGCCGCTGCTGACTGCGGTCGCCATCTCGACGGTTCCTCTCCTATTTCTCGCCTCCAGGCGCATTGGCGCGGCGACGAAAAAGCAATTCAGGCTGCAGCAGCTGGAGCTGGGCGCCATCAACGGCTATATTGAGGAGACCGTCTCCGGACGGCGGATCGTCACGCTGTTCAATCAGGAAGACCGTGCAGAGCGGCAGTTCGGCGAGATGAACGGCAGGCTGAGAACGGCGGGCGTCAAAGCTCAACTCATTTCCGGCCTCATGGGACCGTCCATGAATGTGCTCGGCCATCTGAACTACCTGCTCATCGCCGCTGCCGGCGGCTGGCTGGCGGCCGGCGGCCATGCTTCGGCCGGCGTCATCGTCAGCTTCCTGGCCTATTCCAGGCAGTTCAGCTCCCCGATCAACGAGCTGGCCAACCAGTACAACCTCATCCAGGCAGGAATCGCCGGAGCGGAGAGGGTGTTCGAGACGATGGATGTCCCGTCGGAGCATGACGGGCCGGAACCGTCCGAGCCGTTGCCGGGCTCCGGCCGTTCTCTCCGGAATTCCGCGGTGACGTTCGACCGGGTCGGATTCGCCTATTCGCCGGAGGCTCCCATCCTCGAGGAGATCAGCTTCCGCTCGGAGCCGGGCAGCATGACCGCTCTCGTCGGACCTACAGGAGCCGGCAAGACGACGATCATGTCGCTGCTGGCCCGCTTCTACGAGCCGACCTCGGGCAGCATCTTCATCGGCGGCGAAGAAATCGGGAGCATGGACAAGAGAATGCTTCGCTCCCGCATCGGCATCGTCCTGCAGGACAGCGTCCTGTTCAAGGGGACGATCCGCGACAATATCCGCTACGGCCGTCTCGACGCTTCGGAGGCGGAGATTGAACGCGCGGCCAAGGCTGCCTCCGCCCACGGCTTCATAACCCGAATGCCGGACGGCTACGACACGGAGCTGTCGGCCGACGGCGGCAGCCTCAGCCAAGGGCAGCGACAGCTGCTTTGCATCGCCCGTACGCTGCTGGCCGATCCCGATATCCTTATCCTCGACGAAGCGACGAGCAGCGTCGATACGCTGGCCGAGCAGCGCATCCAGCAGGCGATGGCGGTTCTGATGGAAGGAAGGACGAGCTTTGTGATCGCCCATCGGCTCAGCACGATCCGGGCTGCGGACACGATTCTGGTCGTTGACGGAGGCCGGATCGTACAGCAGGGCAATCATGAACAGCTCTCTTCCGTCCAAGGGCTGTATCGGGATTTGCACACACGGCATTTCCAGAGCGTATCTTAAAGGCTGCAACAAGGAAGCCGGGAAGGAGAGGACGATTATGGAGCTTACGTATCTTCGTACGTTTGTCGAGGTTGCGGACAGAGGCAGCTACACGGAAGCCGCCGAACGGCTCGGCTATGCCCAGTCGAGCGTAACGGCCCAGATCCAGAAGCTGGAGGAGGCTTACGGAGCCGTCCTGCTGGAGCGCCGGGGGAGGAGGATGGCGTTGACCGAATCCGGGGAGACGCTGCTGGGCTATGCCAGGCAGATTCTCAGCCTTCATGCGGAATCGAGGGATGCTGTCGCTTCCGGCGGCAAAGGCACGCTTACGATCGGGACGATCGAGACGGTCGCCTCATATTACTTGCCCAAGCGGCTGCAAATCTTCGGCCAAAGCCACCCGGATATGAACGTGGCTCTCGTGACCGGCAATGAATCGCAGATCATCAAGATGGTCAAGGAGGGCAGTCTGGACGCCGGCTTCATTCTCGATCCGCCTTATGCCGATCCCGAGCTTCATGTGCGCTTGATCCAGGAGCAGGATCTGCTCATCGTGACCTCTCCGGAGCATCGCTTCGGCGCTAGGAACACGCTGTCCCTGCGTGATCTGGAAGGCGAATCCGTCATCCTCACCGAGGAAGGCTGCACATACCGAGCCTTGCTGCTGCAATCGCTCCGCAAGGAAGCGGTGCCATGCAGGCTCTCGTATGAATTCGGCAGCCTGCAGGCGATCAAGCAGGGCGTCGGCTACGGGCTGGGCATCGCTCTTCTGCCGAGAATCGCCGTCGAGAAGGAGATCGCGAGCGGCCAGCTTCATGCCGCGAGGCTGGACCGTTCGGAGTTCCGCTTCTGCATCCAGCTGCTTTACGCCAAGCGGAGAAGGGTTTCGCAGGCGTTCGAGGCCTTTGTACATGTCATGAGCGGCTCAGGCTCTATCGGTGAAGAGACCGCTATCCATCGAAACGAATGATGCCAGGAATCGAAAACGGCCGATAACGGCAGCGGTCAGGTTCATGATAAGCTGGCTTCACGAAAGGTTCCACGAGAACCGACAGGAGGCTGAAAGGATCATGACAAGTTCTATCGCATCATCTCTCGTTGAAGAAACTCCCTTCGCGGCACCGCTTGAAGCCAGCCGCCATTTTGCCGCCAGGCTGGCGGTAGAGACGGATCCGTCCGATGTGCACCACGATCTGAAGCATGGAGCCGGCTCGTTCGTGCTGGTAGACGCCCGTTCGCCGGAAGCTTATGGAAACGGCCACATTCCCGGCGCCGTCAGCCTTCCCCACAGGCTGATCAACGCCGAATCGGTCCAGTCCCTGGACCCGCAGATTCCGATCGTCGCCTACTGCTGGAGCCCGGCCTGCAACGCCGGAACGAAGGCGGCCGCCAAGCTCGCCGCGCTCGGATTCCAGGTCAAGGAAATGATCGGCGGCATCGAATACTGGCGCCGCGAAGGATTCGAGATCGCGGGCAGGCTCGGAGAGGACGCGCCGCTCATTGGATAGCGGAGCGAATGGGAAGAAAAGAAGCCGCCTGCGCAGGCGGCTTCTTTTTCTTCCCAAGGAATCCGATAGGATGAGCCGGCATGCCGCCTATTGTTCGGCACCCGGCTAAGTCTTCAGAAAATAGGGGTTCCGATGAGAGGCTGCCGCCCGTCTACGAGCGTCCCTTGCGGCAGCGGTATACCCGTTCCGGCCGCCCGACTCCGTAAGTCAGGTCCGCGTCGATCGTACCGAGACCGACCAGATACTCCAAATACCTGCGGCTGGTAGAGCGGCTGAATCCGATCAGCTTGGCGACCTTTTCGGCCGACATGCCGTTCTTGTCGCCGGCAATCGCCTGGTACACCTTATCGAGCGTCAGCTTGTCGATTCCTTTGGGCAGCGGCGAAAGGTCTGCCGGTCCAGGGAGCTCTCCCGCCCGGGTGAGCAGGCGGTCCACGTCATGCTGCCCGATGCTGTCGGCTTCGTGCAGGCGCGAGAGCTCGCGATGGTAATGGGCGTATCTTTCCATCGTTTCCTTGAGCCTGTCGAATACGACCGGTTTCATCAAATAGTCGAAGGCTCCGCAGCGGATCGCCTCCTGCACCGGTCCGATCTCGCGGGCGGCCGTGATCATGACGACATCGGTGCTGCGGTGCAGCTGCCGGATATGGCGAAGAAGGTCCAGGCCGCTTGCGGGCGGCAGGTAAATATCGAGAAGCACGAGCTGCGGCTCCAGAATTTCAAGCTGAACCTTGGCCTGTGCTTCGTCGGCAGCGATTCCGCATACCCGGAAGCCGGGAATCTGCTCCAGAAACCGCCTGTTGATCTCGGCGATGCGCAGATCGTCTTCGATAATCAGCACTTCAATCGGCATGTCGGGCTTTTTTTGCTGTTCCATGACTTCAACCTCCCGTTATTCCGGATGCTTCGGCACCGCCGCTATAAAGATCGTTCCTCCGGTTGGCTTGCGGCTGTAAGTCACCATGCCCCCAAGCCTCGTCACGGCCTCATGCACAAGATAGAGGCCGATCCCCCGATCGTCGCCTTCTTTGGTGGAGATGCCTTTATGAAACACCGTCTCGCCAAGCCCTTCCGCCACGCCCGCGCCATTATCCTCGCATTCGATGATGAGATCCTTGCCGAGATCGGTCAGCAGCAGACTGACCCGCCGCTCTTGCGGCGAAAGGCCGCTGCGTGCCAGCACAGCTTCCATCGCGTTGTCCGCAAGATTGCCGATGATCGTCACGAGCAGGCTGCGGTCGAGCGACTCCGGCACATCCCTGAAGCTGCTCTCGGCATCGAGAGTGAAATTGACCTTGAGCTCCCTCGCATGATTGAACTTGCCGATCAGAAACCCGCCGATAACGGGATCTGGAATCTCGCGCATGATGAACTGCACCAGATTTTGCTGCATGCCGGCTTCGGTGTGAATCAGCTCCACGGCTTCCTGATACGATCCCAGCTGGATAAGCCCGGAGATCACATACAGCCGGTTGGAGAATTCATGCGTCTGGGCGCGCAGGGAGTCCGCGAACAGCCTGACCCTCGACAGCTCCTGCGCAAGGCGGTACAGCTCCGACTTGTCCCTGAAGCTGGAGACCGCTCCGGCTACCTCTCCCTTGCCGTCCAGCAGCGGCACCCGGTTGGCGACGACATCCTTGCCGCGCATCTGCATTTCCCGGTCCAGCTGGACCTCTCCGCTCCGCACGACTTCAAGCAGGCCTGTATTGGGAAGCACCTCTTCTATCGCTCTGCCGGTCAGATCCTCGTTCTCGGGCACCTGAAGAATATCCATGGCGATGCGGTTGGCCATCGTAATCCGGCCTTCCCGGTTGACGGCGATGACGCCTTCCCGGATCGATTCCAGAATCGCTTTCTTCTCCATGTACAGCGCGGCGATTTCCTTGGGCTCCAGTCCATGGATGGAGCGGCGCACGCTGCGGGCGATGAAGACGGCGCCGGCTGCTCCGAGCAAAAGCACGAAGGCGCATACGGCATAGACCTTGTGCTGGTAGGGATCGTCGATCCGGTCGATCTCCGAAGCGAGGAACCCGACGCTGACGATTCCGATGACTTGTCCGTTCTCAGCGAGGATAGGCGCCTTGCCGCGGAGCGACAGCCCCATGGAGCCTGTCGCTTCGGAAATAATCGCTTTTCCCTCCAGAACCGGTCCGTTGTCGCCTCCGACCATCGGCTTGCCGATCCGGTCCGCGATCGGATGGGAGAGGCGGATTCCGTTGCGGTCGCCGATGACGACGTATTCGGCTTTGGTTTTCAGGCGGACGCTTTCGGCGATCGGCTGGATGACACGGCTCGGCTCGGGCGCCAGGAGCGCCTCACGTATTTCCGGCATGACCGCCAGCGACTCCGCGACGGTCAGGGCCCGCACGCCGATCTGCTGCTCCACGACGCGGGTTACGACATAATAGAACGTTCCCCCAAGCGCGAGAATGAGCAGGGTCAGGAGAGAGCAGATGATGAGAATCAGTTTGGTTTGCAAACGCATGATGAAGACAGCCTCCGTTGGCTCAGGCCGGCATTCCCGGGAGCGAGAGAGCGGCGTGAACAAAATGAACAAAACGCCCGAAACGAATTCAATTCGTTTTATGTCCTTAACGTGGTTGGGCATGCAGGCGGATGGTATTATGAAAGCGCTTTATATGATAGGAGATCGGAATCGATCAGCTAAACTATACTACATGCAAAGGGGTTTTTGAAATGAATAAAAGACTGCTGAAGACAGCGGCTGTCCTGACTCCGCTGCTCATCCTGAGCCTGGGGCTTGCAGCTTGCGGCGATGGAGGGAGCGGAAGCTCGGCCAGCTATCCGTCCAGGTCGCTTACGCTGGTCGCTCCGTCGGGAGCCGGCGGAGGATGGGACATGACCGCACGGACCATTTCCAAGGTGCTGACCGAGAGCAAGGCGGTCACGAAAGCGATTACGGTCGAGAACAAGCCCGGCGGCGGCGGAGCCGTGTTCATGGCCGAATATGCAACGAAAGACAAGAAGGACGATTACAAGCTGTTCGTCAACTCGCCTCCGATTCTGATCAACAACTTGAAGAAGGAAGGCAATTCTCCTTACGGATACGCGGATACGACGCCGCTGGCGCAGCTGACCAAAGACTATGGGGCCATCGCCGTCGCGGCCGACTCCAAATACGAGGATCTGAAAACCCTGCTGGACGACATCAAGAAGGATCCTTCCGCATTCACGGTAGCGGGCGGCTCGGCGCCCGGCTCCATGGATCATCTGGTCTCGATCCTTCCGGCCTACAAATATGGGATCGATCCCAAAACGATCAAGTATGTCTCCTACGACGGAGGAGGGGAGGCGCTTACCGCCTTGCTGGGCGGCAATGCGGACGTGCTCGGTACCGATGCCTCTTCCCTGGACCAGTACGTGAAGTCCGGCAAGATCAAAGTGCTGGCGGTCGCGGCGCCGGAGCGGCTGGACAATCTGAAGGATGTGCCGACGATGAAGGAGCAGGGCATCGATGCCGAATTCCTGATCTGGCGCGGCATTTTCGGGCCGAAGGAAATGAGCGAGGGGGCAAAGGCCTTCTGGGAGGAGACGCTTGCCAAAATGAAGGATTCGCCGGAATGGGCGGCCGAAATGAAGGCAAACAACTGGCAGACGGACTACAAGAACTCGGATGAGTTCAAAACGTTCCTGGAAGACCAGAACAAGCAGCTGCACGATATGCTTGCGGCGCTCGGCATGCAGAAGTAATCCATTTTGAACCGAGGCTATCCGCCCGGAGAGAGGAGGAATCACGGTGAACCACAGCTTTGACCGATATGCAGGCATCGTGTTCGGCGCCATCGGCATTTTTTTCATGGCAGGCAGCAGCACCATCTCTTCCAGCGCTTACGGCAGCAGCATCGGAGCCAACATCTTTCCGCTTTTCCTGGGAGGATGCCTCCTGCTGCTCAGCGCCAAGCTGATCTATGATACTTTCCGCAAGGAACGCGCGGCATCCGCGAAAGCTTCGCTGGATTACAAGCGGTTCGGCATCATATTCATCGCGGCGGTTCTGTACGCCCTGCTGCTCGAAAGCGCCGGATTCGTCATTACGACCTTCCTGTTCCTTCTGATCGGGTTCCAGACGATGCAAAAGGGGCGCCTGGCAGCTTCCATCCTGATTGCAGCCTGCTTTTCATACGGCATCTATTATCTCTATGTCCATGTGCTCGACGGATCCCTTCCGGGCTTTCCGGCATGGCTGGGCTTATCCTAAGGGGGCGGCAACATGAGCACGATCGATTATTTGCTTCACGGACTCGCCACGGCCATGCAGTGGCATAATCTGCTCTTCGTCTTCTTCGGGGTCCTGATCGGCACCGTCGTCGGCGTTCTGCCCGGCATCGGTCCGATGAGCGGCGTGGCGCTGCTGATTCCAATCACCGCTACGATGACGTCGGGATTGTCGCCCGAAGAGGCGGCGACCAGCTCCATCATTCTGCTGGCAGGCGTCTACTACGGCGCGATGTACGGAGGCTCGACGACTTCCATCCTGCTGAACACGCCGGGAGAGTCATCGTCGGTCGTCACCACGCTCGACGGCTATCAGATGGCGAAGCAGGGCAGGGCGGGAGCGGCGCTTGCAATCGCGGCCATCGGATCCTTCGCGGCGGGAATCATTTCTCTGATCGGCCTCATCTTCCTGGCGCGGCCGCTGTCTGCCGTCGCGATCAAGTTCGGTCCGGCGGAATACTTCTCGCTCATGATTCTCGGCTTGCTGGCGATCAGCGGCCTGGCCGGCAAGTCGATGCTCAAATCCTTGATCATGACCGCATTCGGCCTGCTTCTGGCGACGATCGGCATCGACAGCGTGTCGGGAGTCGAGCGGTTCACCTTCGGCGTGCCGGAGCTGTACCAAGGCCTTGAATTCCTGACCGTTGCCGTCGGCTTGTTCGCTGTCGGAGAAGTATTCAAGACGATACTGGAGAAGGACAGCAATGAAGGGGAAATGGCGAAAATCAACCGCATCCTGCCGACGAAGCAGGACATGAAGGACAGCGCCGCTCCGATCGCCCGCGGCTCCGTGCTCGGCTTCTTCATCGGGCTGCTTCCCGGAGCGGGAGCGATTCTGGCTTCCTTCTTCGCTTATATCATGGAAAAGAAAATCAGCAAAAATCCCGAGCAGTTCGGCAAAGGCGCGATCGCCGGCGTCGCGGCGCCGGAATCGGCCAACAACGCCGCATCGGGCGGGGCCATGATTCCGCTGCTCAGCCTCGGCATCCCGTCTTCCGGCACGACGGCGATTCTCATGGGCGCCTTCATCATGTACAATGTCCAGCCGGGTCCCTTGCTGTTCCAGGATCACCCGCAGCTCGCCTGGGGCGTCATCGCCAGCATGTTCGTCGGCAATCTGATGCTGCTCATCCTCAATCTGCCGCTCGTCCGCATCTTCGCCAAGGTCATCCAGACGCCGGCGAAATATCTGATACCTCTGATCATCGTCTTTTCCGTATTCGGCGTCTACGCGGTGCAATATTCCACCTTCGACCTGCTGCTCGTCATGGGCTGCGGCCTGGCCGGTTATTTCCTCGCCAAAAACGATTTTCCGCTGGCACCGCTCGTGCTCGGCCTGATTCTCGGACCTATGATGGAGAACAACATGCGCCGGGCGCTGACGATCTCCAACGGGGATTTCATGATCTTCCTGGAAAAGCCGGTATCGCTCCTGTTCCTGTTCATCGGACTGCTGTGGGTGACCATTCCGCTCGTGCTGAAGCTGAAGGGTCGGAAGGTGCTGATCAACGAAGAAGCTTAACTTGGACGGAATGGAAGGCAAAGAGAGCTGATCGCCGATCAGCTCTCTTTTAATGGTCTCAAATCCTTTTCCGGATCCTTCCAAGCCAAGCCAGGCATCCGAGGAAGCGGCGACGGCGCGGCTAATCCACGGCAACGGGGCCGGGAACAAGATGTTGCGGCCCGGCTTTCCATAACGAAGTCGTGGACCAGCTCAGAAAAAGAATCAAATTCCAGGCCAGGCAGCCCCAAAAGATGATTCTCGAGCCGGCATGCTCCATGACGAAGCCGCTCAGGAGCATGGCAGCCGGCATGCCGAGCCGGAAAAACGTTCCGGTAATGCCAAGCACTCTTCCCATGAGAGCCGCGGGAGTCTGCTCCAGGCGATAGGTGTAGACCGTCACATTGCTCAGTGCTGCAGCCATGCCGTAAAGGAATGCGGCGATTCCGAACCAGATCGGGCCTTGGGAGCTGCCGAAGAGCAGATAGGAAGCCATGAACAGCAGCATGACGATGCCGTAGCATTTGCCCGTCCCCAGAAGCCGGCGCAGCCGGGGAGCGGCATAACTTCCCGCCAATCCTCCGGCGCCTGTCAAGGAAAGGATCAGGGCCAGCAAGAAGGAGGAAAGCCGAAGCTCATCCTTGGCGAAGTAGATCATGGCGGTTCCCGCTACCGTCATGCTGCAGTTGGCGAAAAGAATGAACAGCGTAAACGTCCGGAGGGGCTTGTGCTCCCGGAAAAAACGCCAGCTTTCGAGAAGCTCCGCTTTGAAGCCCGCGCCGGAGCTTCTGCCTGCCCCCTCGCTCAGCCGCAGCCAGGATATGGGGAGGAGGCAGAGAAGATACAGGACGGCGGTGGCCAGAAGTCCGCCGGACAGATCCGGCAGCAGCAGCAGGACGGCCGACAAGGCGGGTCCGGCCAGGCCGACGGTCGTCTCCACGGCCGAAAGCCTGGCGTTGGCTTGGCCGAGCTGGGAGTCTGGAACGGCAAGCTTCGTCAAGCTGCCTTGGACATTGAAATATCCGTATCCGAACGTCATGAGCAAAAAGCCGATGCCGTAATAGGCGGGCAAAAAAACGGTGCCGGTACGGTATAGCCAGACCAGAACCAGCAGCAGCAGTCCTTGGATAGCGATCATGCCGATCGTCCAGGCTTTTTTGTTGCTGCGGTCTACGAGAACTCCGATCAGGACGGCGAAAAACAAATTCGGAAGCAGCTCGGCGGTTCTCATCGTAGCCATGGCGACTGATGAATGGGTAAGCTCATACATCATCAGCGGCAAAATCAGCTCATAGAGCTTGTTCCCGGCGGTCATGAGAATGGCCGCTGCGAGAACGATCCGAAAACCTCCGTTCCGGCTTAGCGGAGCATCTTTCGATCCATCTCCTGCAATTCCTTTCACTTGCCATCTCTCCCTCAATGCTTTATGAATGAAGTATAGGGGCATCGTAATGAGCCAAAAAGGTCATTTATCAGGCCTACTTTTTCATCTTTTGGAGAGAAGCATGAAAATAACGGAGGATTATTTGCTTTTGACGCGCGCATTCCCGGAGGGAAGAAAGCTTTCTCCGGTTCTCGTGTCGAAGACGGAGCTGGCCGAAGCGTTGTTCTGCAGCGAAAGGAACGCCAAGCTCATTATCGGCAAGCTGGCCGCCACGGGCTGGCTCCGGTTCGAACCGGGAAGAGGGCGGGGAAACAAATCCAGGCTGTATCTGGATGCGGATCCCGCTCCGCTGCTCCTACAGGAGGCCGAAGACAAAGTCCGCGGCGGCGATGCCGAGGCTGCTTTCAGGCTGATCGGGGAATATGCCGGGACGGACGCCGTCAAGCGGGAGTTCATGGATTGGTTTTACCGGTATTTGGGCTATCAAAGCGATGGCGGATCGAGCCGGGTCGTTGAAAAGCTGCGGCTGCCCATCTACAGGCCGATCGTGTCAATGGATCCGGGAGAAGCATTTTATGCTTTGGACGGTTATCTGGTGGAGCTGATTTTCGGGACGCTCGTATGCTGCGACGACGACGAGAGCGCAATGATCAGCCAGGGAATCGCCCATCATTGGGAGTACGATGAGGCAGGCATGTCCTGGACCTTCCATTTGCGCAAAGGCATTCGCTTCCACCACGGCCGGGAGCTCGATGCCGAGGACGTGAAGTTCAGCTACGAGCGTCTCAAGCATACCGCTCACGCCTGGGCCGTTCGCAGCATCGGCAGCATGGAAGCCCTGTCGTCTCATGCCATCCGGATAACGCTGAAGGAGCGGGACAGTTATTTCCTGCGCGTGCTGAGCTATTCGACATGCTCGATCGTTCCGAGGGATCTTTATGGCGCCGACGGCAGCGGCAGCCCGGAGCTGCCGGTCGGAACAGGGCCGTTCAAGGCGGTTCGCCGAACGAGAGGGAGCCTGCTGCTCCAAGCGTTCGATTCCTATTTCGGGTATAGGCCGCATCTGGACGAGCTTGAACTGATCGTGCTGCCGAATGCGGATAGTCTGGAAAAGAACGACGATGCCGGATTCGTTCATGTCTTGACCGGCGAGCAGACCCTTGCGGAGAAAATCGGCTGGAAGCATATCGGGATGATGAGCGGGACGAGCCTGCTTACCGTCAACCGCAGCATGCCCGGGCTTCTCGAGGATCCTTTTCTGAGGAGAGCGCTGAACGTCCTGATCGACAGGCAGGCGATGGTCACAGAGCTCGGATTTCCCCGCATATCGCCTTCCTCGGGCTTCGTATGGGGCAACGACGATAAGGGAGTCGATGAATTCGATCCCGATGCCGGCATGAAACTGCTGTCAAAATCAAATTATGCCGGTGAAACCATAACCTTGGCGACATTCCCGAGACATCAGAACGATGCGGAATGGATCTCCAGCAGCCTGTCCCAATACGGAGTAAGGGTGGAGGTCGTTCTTCACACCTGGGCCGGCATGCTGCTGCAGCAATCCGTCGAGGCGGCACATCTGATTCTGTTCGAAGCGGTTCTCAGCGAAGGCCCAATCCGCCTGCTGGAATACCTGCAATCCTCGACAGGGTTCATATCGAGCCATATGTCGCCGGAGACGAGGAGGCGGACGGAACAAATTCTCGGCCGATTCAAGCTCGCGGACACGGAAGAAACGCGTAGGGACTGTTTGGATGAAATTGAAGGCTTGCTGAAAAGCGAAGGGGATATCCTTTTTCTGAACTCCAAAGCTGTCAGCGCCATGACGCATCCTTCGCTTCGGGATGTCCGGCTCAGCCATAGAGGATGGGTCGATTTTCGAAACGCTTGGGTCATGCCGGATTCTAAGCAGATCAAACCTTAATTCATACATGTCATTAATTATTCATGATGCGAATATATAGAGTCGTTAAATTAGCGCGAATTCCCTGCCCATCAAGGATTTCCACCTCGCGTCCTTGATCGGAAAAGAAAGCCAAAAGAAGGCCGTTCCGGCATCCATCGCCTGGAACGGCCTTTTTATTGGGCAGAAGCGCATATTCAGGTTGAATTCAAGAGAAGGAATACCCGGCATAACGAATCGCATTGCGGTGGGCAGCCCATACATCCGGGCTTTCACCGCCCATATACCAGTAGGCGAATCCGGCAGCGCCGCTCTGAAGGGCCAGACTCATTTTGGCCGACAGAGACCGGCTGTCTTCAAGCCAGATCTGATGGCGCACGGTGCCGATGTAGTAGCTCGCAGTGTAGGTCGATAAGCTGGAGCTCCAAGCCGGACGCAAGCCGAGCGATGCCGCGATGCCGTTCTGCTCGGGAAGGCTGAGATCGGCCGATGTCACGATGCCGCTGGCGGCTGTGCTCCAATCCCTCGTATAAAAGGGCAGGCCGAGAATCGTCTTGGCGGCCGGCACGACCGCCTGCAGCTTGCCGAGGCCTCCGGCTACCCAGGGCAGGGAGGCGACGGCTCCGGCATTCTGGCCTCCGCTCCAGTGCTCGTCATACCCCATCAGCACGATGTAATCCGCGGCCGAGCCCAAGGCGGCATAATCAAACGCTTCGGTCCATTCGCTGCCGGTATCCGGCGATACGCTTACGGACAGTACGGCGCCGAATGCATGGAGAGACTTGGCCAGCTCGGAGACGAACTGCGTCATGTTCTGCCGATCCTCGGGAGCGACATTCTCAAAGTCCAGGTTGATGCCGTCCGCTCCGCTCGCTGAGATGCTGGCGGCGAGCTGCTTGACGGCGGCCGAGCGGTTCGCAGACTGGCTCAGCAGGGCGTGCGTATCCGCTTGCCTGGACCGGTTGCCGACCATGACCCATACTTTCTTCCCTTTGGAATGGGCCCACTGCACCAGCTTGGCGTCGGATGAATCGGACGATAAGCCCTTCGGACCGACGAACAGCCATCGGGGCGACAGCGTGTTGATCCCGCTGGACGACGCCTGCTGCTTGAATTGTTCCGTCGTGGAGCTGTACTGCCAGCCCATCTGGACGGGTGCTTCGGGCTCGGTTTCGAACTGCTGCGACCATTCAGCACGGTTCCGGATGCGGTCCAGCAGCACAGCGGCTTCCGCCCTGCTGATCGCCGCCTTGGGGCGGAAGTAGCCCTGATCTCCGGCCATCAGCGACAGCCGGTTCATCTCGAGAACCGATGCTTCGGCCCATGCGGAGATTTGTTGTTGATCCCGATAGATGCTGTCGCCGATGACAGGCGCCCCGCGCTTCAAGGCACGCAGCAGCATGACGGCGGCTTCCTCGCGGGTGACGCTTGCCGCAGGCTCGAACCGGTCCGCGGAACGGCCGCCGATCCAGCCGATATTGACGGCTGCCTGGATCATGGGATAGAAGGCAGAGGAACGGGCGACGTCGCGAAATGCCGGTATGGCGGCCTGTACCGGCTCGAGACCAAGCGTTCTCGCGATCAGGGTCGCAAGCTCGGCTCTCGTAACGCTTCGAGCTGGAGAATAGCGGTCGGCTGAAGTGCCGGACACGATTCCGAGCTTGGCGAGGCGCAGGATGGCGCTCTCCGCATAGCTGCCGGAGACATCCTTGAACGCTGGAGCGGCGGCAGCGGCTTGGGCGGAAGGGAAGAGCGGCGCCGTTAAGGCCGCTCCCAGCAGGAGGAGGGCGCCTTTTCGGGCTAGTCGTCGAATATGTAGGCTCATCATCAGTCTTCAACTCTCTTTCGGGCGGTCTATCACCCATCGTAAACAAAAAGAGAGAGCAGCCCCATGCTTAAATATTGGTAAGGCTGCATGGACGGATTTGCCGTAAACAGGTTGACAGAGTATGATAGAAGCACGATTGGAGTGAAGGAAGCATGAGCAAATCCAAAGGCGGAGGCACCGGCCGGGGTACGGGCAAGAAGGGCTGGAACCGCTGGCAAGCCGGCGCCAAGCGCGCCGCAAGCAAACCGAAGCCGTATGTGAGCAAAGGGCTGCAGAAAAAAGCGGAAGAGGCCAAGACGGCGCGGCTTGCCGCCAAAGCCGAAGCAAACAACCCGGGCAGCAGCTAAGCACAGCCTCAGCACATTTCGGAAGCATTTCGAAAAAAGCTGGGGTTTTTCTTTTGCCCTCCTCCAGCCGATCCGGAAAGGAATGATCCCAATGGAATCCAGCGTAAGCTGTCCTTGGTGCGGAAACGACATGCGGCTTGAACAGCGCGTATGCCCCTCCTGCCTCCACGAGGTGCTGCCTTGGCATTTGGAAGGCATTGAAGAAGACGGAGCGCCGGAGCCGAAATCCCTTTCGGCCTATGCAGGCCTGTTGTCCGCAGAAGAGTCGGGAGACACGGCGAATGACAGCGGGGCGGCCCATGCAGGCTCGCTTTCCGTGGAAGAGATCGAAAGCATGACGCTGGAGGAGCTGCTGGCTGAGAGCTTCGATGCGGCCGCTGCGGCAGCCGCGAATGCTCGGTCAATGAAGCGGCGAAGAACGGGACAGGTCTGAGCCGGCTGTTCGATCTCGATTACATCCACCTGATGTACACAAGCTGTGAGGAGTGCGGGAAAGTCGAGTGGTACGACTCCGAGGTACGCGAAGAAAAACGCCGGAGGAGATGTCGAGATTGCTCGCCAAGCTTTTTCCGACAAGAACAAAGGAGTGACGGGAATGAACCGGCGGAGGTTTCATGAATATGGATTGAAGGTCGGCAGGATGAAAACGGGACCTCTCAACAGCATCGCGGATGTCCCGGGAGTGAGCGCGGGCCATGTCACGCTGCTGTCCGAAGGAGATGATCAGCCGGTCGTACGGACGGGAGTCACCGCTATTCTGCCGCATCAAGGAAATCTGTTCCGGGAGAAGGCCGCTGCGGCATCCTATGTCATCAACGGCTTCGGCAAAACGGCCGGGCTTATCCAGGTCGACGAGCTCGGCACGCTGGAGGGACCGGTCATGCTGACCAATACGTTCGGCGTGTCCGCTGCGGCTGAAGGCGCGCTGCGCTACATGATGGAGCAGGATGACGGAATCGGCGGAGAGGCCGGCTCCATCAACATCGTAACGGGCGAATGCAACGACAGTTATTTGAACGACATGCGCGGCCTGCATGTCCGGCCGGAACATGCGGTTGAAGCGATTCGTCTGGCCAAGGAAGCCTGGGAGCAGAGGAGACCGGTCGGAGAAGGCGCCGTCGGAGCCGGCACCGGCATGGTGTGCTTTGGCTGGAAGGGAGGAATCGGGACCTCTTCGCGAGCCGTCGCTGCGGCGGGCCGCGAATACCATATCGGCGTTCTCGTCTTGACCAACTTCGGCAGCGGCGTCGACCTCTCCATTCTGGGCGAGCCAATCGGACAGCTTCTGGCCAGGAACGAGGCTGACGACCGCAAGGAGGATGGCTCGGTCATCATCGTGGTTGCGACCGATCTGCCGCTCGATTCGCGGCAGCTGAAGCGGGTGGCGAAGCGCGCTGCCTTCGGGCTGGGACGGACCGGCTCGATCGCCCACCACGGCAGCGGCGATATCGTCATCGCCTTCAGCAACGGCATGCTGACGCCCCATGATCCGGAGCAGGATTTGCTTGCCGTGCAAGTCGTCCGCGAAGACGGACCGCTCATCTCCGAATGCTTCCGTGCCGCAGCGGATGCGACGGAGGAAGCGGTCTACAGCTCCTTGTTCGCAGGGACAGATATGAGCGGAAGATCGGGAAGAGAGGTCCATGCGTTTCCCGTCGATAGGGTTATCTGCCGGTTTGAAGCCCGCAGCGCCTTCTGACCGTTCTTGTCCCCGCATAGGCATGAGGCCATACGGGAAAGGACAGCCTAACGGTGCTGTCCTTTTTGGTGTGGAGATCGAGATGGCGATAGGAGATCGGGTTGATTCACCGCTCTCTTCTGCGATCGCCGGTTCTGCATTCCTGCCGGCTTTCAAGCCCATTCCCTAAAAAGGACATATGTCCTTTTCAAATGTATCCCGGATATTGTGTAATGAGGGAGAAAGCGACGAGTACACGAGGGGAAGATACCGATGAAGGGAATTCTGTTCGCCGCAGCAGCGGGCATGTTCATTACGCTGCAGGGAGTAGCCAATTCGAGGATCGGCGCCGCGATCGGCACCTGGCAGGCGGCTGCGCTGACACAGCTGACGGGCTTCGTCGCGGCGCTGCTGCTGCTCGGCCTCTTCCGCCGATCGGCAGGCACTGGACTTCGCGGGGTCAAACCGCTTTACTTGACCGGAGGAGCGATGGGAGCCGTCATCGTCTTCAGCAACGTACAGGCGATCCATGCCATCGGCATTACGATTGCGGCAGCCGTGCTGCTCATCGCGCAGCTCAGCTTGACCTTCCTTATCGACGGCAGAGGCTGGTTCGGCGTCGTGAAGCAAACGATGAGCCTACCCCAGTTTCTCGGCATCGCCATGATGATCAGCGGCGTCCTGATCCTGAGGGTATAATGATAGGACTAAGCATGACGATGGAAGGCGGGAAGGACAACGGAATGAAGCATGAACATCCCGACCGGCAGCTGCTGGATAAATACTTGAAGCTTCATGGCCTCGAAGACGTCTTCGGCAAGCCGCTGCTGCCGCATCTCACCTTGCGCCGGTTCGACCAAGGCGAATTGATCTGCAGCCAGGGAGATGCCGCCGACAGCGTGTATGTGCTGGTTAAGGGCAAGGYGMMGTCTCCGCCAGCGTTATTAAAAGTCGAAGTTGTCGGGATCGGCTCCGAAGCGCTTGTTCTGGTTCAGCCCTTCGATAAGCGCCATGTCCTCATGGGACAGCTCGAAGTCGAATACGTCCGCATTTTCGCGAATCCGCTTCTCGTTCGTCGATTTCGGAATCGTAATGACGCCGTTCTGCAAGTCCCAGCGGAGCACGATCTGCGCCGGCGTCTTGCCGTACTTGTCCGCCAGCTCGTTCAGCTGCGGCAGATCAAGGTTGCCCTGCATCAGCGGGCTCCAGGCTTCCAGCACGATGCCTTGATCCTGGCAGAATTGGCGAAGCTCGGTCTGGGCAAGCAGCGGATGGTATTCCACCTGGTTGACCATCGGCTTGATCTCCGCATCCTGGAGGAGATCCTCCAAGTGATGCACATGGAAGTTGCAGACGCCGATCGCGCGTACTTTGCCGTCCTTGTACAGCTGCTCCAGAGCTCGCCAGGTTTCCTTATACTTGCCTTTGACCGGCCAATGGATCAAATACAGATCGATGATTTCGAGACCGAGCTTGCGGCGGCTCTCTTCGAAAGCGGCAAGCGTGCTGTCGTAGCCCTGCTCCGCGTTCCAGACCTTGGTCGTGATGAACAGCTCGTCGCGCGGCACGGAAACGTCCGCGATCGCACGGCCGACGCCTTCTTCATTGCCGTAGATCTTCGCGGTGTCGATGCTGCGGTAGCCGGCGTTCACGGCATCCTTGATCGCCTGCTCGACCTGGCCTTCCTCCGTGACTTTCCAGACGCCCAGTCCCAGGCGCGGCATGCGCACGCCGTTGTGCAGCTCGGCCGTATCTTGAAGTCCCTGCAGTTGTACCGTCATTCCGAACATCTCCTCCACATCGAATGTTTGCTTTTCGACCCTTTACCCTACTTATTTTACCACCCGGCCCCCTCGTCAAACAAACAAGGCTGGCGAGGGCGGCAAGGAGCCGAAACATGATGTCCGGTTCAATCGATGGGGCAAATGCGTCAGGCAGGCGCAACCTGCTCGGATAAACTCATTCATGGCGAACCTGACAAAAAAACAGGCTCCCGAATCGGGAGCCTGCTTGGCATGGGATCCGGTTTTAGTAGCCCAGATCCGTTTTGGCTTTCGCCCATTTTTTGTTGAGGTCGTCCAGTCCGGCTTTCAGATCCTTGGAGATGAGCAGATCCTGGATGTAGTTGCCCGTGCCGATGCCGATTTGCGCTTTGTTCGCGATTTCCGCGAATTTCGGATCGTTAGGCAGCCCTTCGATGAATGTCGGGTTCGTCGCCTGGAACTCGGCCAGCTGCGGGGATTCCGCTTTTTCCGATTTGATGATCGGCATGAAGCCGGAGTCCTTCACATAACCGGATTCTTTAACGAAGAAGTCGACCCATGCGGTAGCGAGCTCTTTGTTCTTGCTGTTTTTGCTGACGGCGATCATGTAGTCGGAGCCCAGAGGCGCGTTCAGCTTGCCGCTGTTGTCGTAAGGGAACGGCACGAAGCCGATGTCGTCGGAGGAAGCGCCGGCTGCCTCGACTTGCGGAATGACCCAGTTGCCGAGGAAGTACATGGCGGCTTTGCCGCTGGCCACTTCGCCTTTGGACATTTCCCAGTTGTTCGTGTACAGATCTTTCTCCACCCAGCCCTTGCTGATGAATTCACGGCCGATTTGAGCCAGCTGGCCCCATGCGTTGTCCATTTGGAAAGGAGCCGGATCGGCGGCCATTTTGGATGTGAGGTCCGCTTCGCCTGCAACATAGAACGCGGAGCCGTCGCCCCATGTGCCCATCGGCCACTGAGCGCCGAAGTTCATGTAGAGCGGGATGATGCCGGCGTCTTTCAGCTTCTGCGCGTCAGCGTACAGCTCGTCGAGCGTCGTCGGCGCCTTGTCGATGCCGGCTTTCTTGAACGCCTGCTTGTTGTACACGAGGCCTTGCGTATTGACGCCGGTCGTGATGCCGTAGCGCTTGCCTTCGAAGGCGTTGTTGTCTGCGAAGTAGACGTCGTCGAACATCGAATCCGGAAGCGGCTCGAAATACTTCGGATAGTCCGTAGCCGGCATGCCCGCTGGCACCATCAGCACGTCGCCCGTCTCGCCTGTCGTCAGGCGCGTCTTGATATCGGTCGCGTAGTTCGTCAGGCCTTCGAATTCAACCTTCGCATCCGGGTTTTTCTCTTGGAACTTCTTGACGTATTTGTCCATGGTGCCGTCGTTGATGTAGTCGGTGCGGTGCGTCAGCACTTTGAGCGTGCCCTTCAGGCCGCTTGCTTCGCCCGTGCCGCCGGCATTCGTGTTGGATGCCGTTCCCGTATTGGCCGCGCCCGTGTCGCCTGTGTTGCCGGCGTTGCCGCTGTTGTTATTGTTGCCGCATGCGGCAAGCATGGACAGGGAGAGGACGGCTGTCATTGTGACCAAAAGCGGTTTTTTCATGTTTTTTTGCCCCCTAAAATATAGTGTGCGGAATTATGCGGGTTTTGCGTTCTTTGTTTCGAAACCGTTTTCTGTTATCGCTTACATGACCTATTCTAGTCCTTGCGGTCTTGCAAAAAAATGAACTGCGTTTGTTTTTATTGTCATCTCTTATGCTAACGAGATCTTTTTGTTAGCGATTCCAAACGCTCCACCGCTTCCAGGCAGGCGCGGCTGTTATGATAAGGACATTTCCAGGCGCCTACCTTCTGCTGCATGGGATTCGGCACGCCGTCGCGGGTAACCTGCCAATGCCATTCGCCGCCTTCGCGGTCGCTGATCTTCTCCTGGATGAACCGCCAGCTGCGCTGCGAAGCCTCCAGATAACGCTCTTCGCCGGATAGCTGATAAGCGTTCAGATAGCCGACCATCGCCTCGGCCTGCGGCCACCAATCCTTGCTGTCGTCCAGCTTCCCGTTTCCATGCAGCTCGTTGAAAACAGCTCCGTCCGCATCCGTTCCTTCCTCGAGCGTCGCATGCGCCATCGCAAGCGCAGCCTTGTGGACGCGGGCTTCAAGCTCCGGATCTCCGAGCACTTCCGCCGCTTCCCACAGCAGCCAGCTGCCTTCGATATCATGGCCGTAGGAGACGTCGGCGGCCTGCGAATTCCATTCGTCGTCAAAGAACAGCAGGAAATGGCTGCCGCGGCTGTCCAAGATCCGGTCCAGATGCACCTCGATCAGCTCTTTGAGCTTCAAGCGAAGTCCTTCCGGCTTCCAGATCCGGTACAGGTTCGTATAGGCTTCCAATACGTGAAGGTGGGTATTCATGGATTTGCGCTCATTGAGGTCCTTGCCGCTCAGGCTGAGATCGTCCGTTTCGCTCCAATCCCTGGCGAGAGCCTCGATGTAGCCGGTATGGACGGGATCATAGGCGTAACGCTCCAGGAGACGGTAAATCTCCTCGGCGAGTCCAAGCGGCTCGCGATTGCCCGTCGCACGGACATATTCCGCCAGCGCATAAATGACGAAGGCCTGGCCGTAAACCTGCTTTTTATCCTCGGATGGGCTGCCTTCGGGATGGATCATCCAGTAGAAGCCGCCATGCTCCTCGTCCTTGAAGCGGGTCTTCAACTGATCAAGAGCGCGGTCCGCCATGCGCAGATCGTCTTCCTGGCCGTAACGGCGATAGGCAGCTGCGAATGTCCATAGAATGCGGGCGTTCAGCACGAGCGACTTGTGCGCCCCGGGCACGATTTCACCGGCTCCGTTCATCTCGCCGATGAAGCCCCCGTTCGTTTCGTCGAGCGTATGCTCCTTCCAAAAGCCGAGGATGTTCTCCTTCAGCTCCTTTTCCAGCTCTGCGCGCCATTCGGCGTTCATGGATTCAATCATCGTATAGATCCTCCTTCGTGAAAATAGAAGCCTGCGCTTAAACCCGTCCGTAGTAATCCCTCACGACTGCAGCGGCAGGCTTGCCGTACATGCAGTAATCGTCGTTGTCCGCGGCATCCTCTTCGCTGTACAGCCTTGCCGGCCAATCCCAGAGCATGAAGCCGCGCACCCACTCGCGCTTCTCGCAGGCTCCGAACATCGCCTCGTAATAGCTCTTCTGCGCTTCGCCGGACGGAGCTCCGGGAAGCGACCAGTCGTTGGGCCGCAGCGGGGAGCCTTCGCGGCTCGGACAGCCGGCTTCCATGAAGAAGAACGGCTTCCCGTAAGGAGAAACGGCTTCGTGGATGCGGTCGAGATGCTGCTCCCACTCGCCGATCGGATAATAGCCGCTGGAGGAAATGATGTCTACCGCATCCCACCATTTCACGTTGCCCTCCTGGTACTTGTCGCAGTTGTAGGTGATCAGGCCGCCATACACCTTGCGGACTTCGGCGATCAGCGCCCTCCATTCGGCTTCCCGCTTGTCGGTCTGCACCATCTCGCAGCCGATGCAGAGCATCTCGCAGCCTTCCTGCTCGGCGATCTCCGCATAGTGGAGGATGAACTTCCCGTAGGAAGCGAACCACTGGCTCCAGGTCGGCTCGCCGGGGATGTCCATGTCGAAGAAATTGATATGCGCCCTCCAGGTTCCGTCCGCGCAGTTGACTACCGGCTTCATGACCACCTTCATGCCCATTTCCTTCGCCCGGCGGATCGCGGCGCGAACCTCGCCGTCCGTGACGGTCGGCTCCTGCCAGTACGTGATTTCGGTCGATTGCGCCGTCGCCTGCATCGCTCCAAGCGTGATTCCTGCCCAGCCGACGTTCAGCTTGGCCATCTCGTTCATGGAATGCTCGGCCTCGGGGCCTTCCCAGGTCCCTCTTACTCCGGTCCATCCCCAGGTCATGCCGGTAATCATTTCGAGTTCGGGTTTGCTCATTTTGTTGTTCCTCCTCGTAAAAATGCTTAACATCCAACCGATTGGTCGCCATCCCCGCCGGCGTTACTTAAACCACTCGCCGGAGCTACATAAACCATCCAACTAATTCTGGATATTCTCGCTGCGCAATCATGAACATCCAACACAGATTGGCCCTGTCCTCGCCGGCGCTATATAAACCATCCAACTAATTCTGGATTCCCGCTGCGCGATCATGAACATCCAACACAGATCGGCTCTATCCTCGCCGGCGTTACTTAAACCATCCAACTAATTCTGGACTATTCCCGCTGCGCGATGATGAACATCCAACACAGATCGGCCCTATCCTCGCCGGCGTTACTTAAACCATCCAACTAATTCTGGATTCCCGCTTCGCAATCATGAACATCCAACAAATTGTGTACTAGCTTCGCGTTTTCGGCCCATGCTGCGTTCGCCCGGCTTGCTTTCTTATCGTATGATCTCAATCCTGGCAGCTTGGCCGATTGCAGCTCCTGTCGCCCGAGCCTCGCTTGTTATCGGACATACGATCCGTTATTTTGTCGTTTTACTACCTAACCAGCTTGTTATCGGACATGAGATCCGTTATTTCGCCAAAATGAGACCCTACGAGGGTTAAAATCGCTA
>NZ_CBRA020000075.1:0-13449 GCF_000469945.2 Paenibacillus sp. P22
GCCGGGCGTCCTGTCCGGCGGCCAGCGTCAGCGCGTCGCTTTGGCGCGAGCACTCGCGGGGCAGCCGGGACTGCTGCTGCTCGACGAGCCGCTCGGCGCGCTCGATGCTCTGACGCGAATCGAGATGCAGCGCCTCATCGAGCGGCTGTGGGAGGAGCAGGGCTTCACCGCCGTGCTCGTCACGCATGACGTGAGCGAGGCGGTCGCACTTGCCGACCGGGTCATTCTCGTCGAGGATGGCGTGATCTCCCTCGATGTCGAGATCCGCCTCGCGCGGCCTCGGGAGCGGGACAGCGCCTTCGCGCATTACGAGAAGCTGATTTTGGACCGCATTTTGGGCGGGGAGGAAGGCTCCGAGCGGCTGCGGGCGACGGGATATTCAATCTAAGCCGGCGGATACAGATCGATGTTTTCTTCGGTCAGGGATAGCAGAGGGTGGGATTTTCCATCCTCTGCTTTTCGTTTGAAGCGATAGATTCGGATTTGCTCCAGCCTTTTGATAGAATGGGAAATAGAGGGAGAGTGATGGCGATGAAAACAGGCCGAGCAAAAGCCGGTCTTCTTCTTGCCGCCGCTGCTGTGCTGCTGTCAGGCTGCGGAGAGTCTCAGACCATCCGGTACCAAGGGAGCGGCGGCAGCTGGGAAGGAAGCTACCAAGCGGATTTGGTCAAGAGCAAGAAGTCGCAGTTGGGGACGTATTCTTTCCGCTACAAAGGGGATGCGCGCAAAGAGATTGAAGCCTTCTCGATCGCGACCGATGGACCCGGTCATTTTTACTATCGTGGATCGGACGGCCTGCCCGGTCCGACCTTGTCCTCCGGCATCGTGTGCGATGACTGCACTCCCGAGAAGGACACGATAATGGTCGTAATGGAGTGGACCGACAAGGATGGGGGGCATCAAGAAAGCTTTGAGCTCAAGAAATCGTGATCCCTTCGAGCTCCAAAAGCCGTAAATCCCGTTCCTGGGCAGGGGTTTCCGCCTTCGGCGAAAAGCCTCCTGCCGTTTTTACTCCGAAACATAGCGAGGACCCGGGAACGCCCCGGCCGCTCCGATTTCTCCAGCTCGCCCGCGATTCGATCCGGACCGCCGTCGTTGCGAGCCCATACCGTTCCCTCGAACTTTCCTCGACCTGGTCGAGGCCGCGCAGTTCCTTGATTTTCTGCAATGGATGCTGCCGTTCCCACAGCCTCTTCGCGTGCCGCTTCCGCCTTTGCTCACTGGCTCTGTCAGGTTTTTCAAGCCCTCCCGCCCATAAACGAGACCCCGAAACCCCTTCAATTCGATCCGAATTTTCCGTATAATGCTTACGGACGAAGTGCATCGGACCCCGGCTTTTCTGAGACTGGAAAGTCGCCAAAATCATCCTGCAGGAGGTCTGGGAAAGAATTGAAAGCAGCAAGCTGGAAAAACCAATGGCTCACCGATCCCAAATCCAACATTCTGTCCGGCATCACGGTCGCCCTCGCCTTGATTCCGGAGGCGATCGCCTTCTCCATCATCGCCGGCGTACATCCGATGATCGGCTTGTACACCTCCTTCATTATTGCCGTCGTCATCTCCTTCTTCGGCGGTCGGCCCGCGATGATCTCGGCCGCGACCGGCGCGATGGCGCTGCTCATGGTCAACCTGGTCCGCGACCATGGCTTGGAGTATCTGTTCGCGGCCACTGTCCTGTGCGGCATCATCCAGATGGCGATCGGCTATATGCGGCTGGGGCACTTGATCCGCTTCGTGCCGCATTCAGTCATGAACGGCTTTGTCAATGCGCTCGCCATCCTGATCTTCACCGCGCAGCTCGTGCATTTCCGGGGGCAGGGATGGCTCATGTATGCGCTGCTCGCCCTGACGCTGGCTATTATTTACGGCCTGCCGCGTCTGACCAAGGCGTTCCCGTCCGCGCTCGCGGCGATCATCGTCGTCTCGGCGATTACGATGGGCTTCAAGCTGGACGTCCTCACCGTCGGCGACATCGGCAACATCACGAGCGCGCTGCCGAGCTTCCACCTGCCGAATTTCGTTCCGAATGTGGACAATCTGATGATCATCCTGCCCTACTCGGTCTCGCTCGCTCTGGTCGGCTTGCTGGAGTCGCTCCTGACTTCGAATATCGTCGACGACATGACCGACACGGCGAGCAGCAAGAACCGGGAGGTCAAGGGCCAGGGCATCGCCAATATCGTGACCGGCTTCTTCGGAGGCATGGCAGGCTGCGCGATGATCGGCCAATCGGTCATCAACGTCAAATCGGGCGGACGGACCCGCCTGTCCACGTTCACAGCGGGCATCTTCCTGCTTATTCTGATCATGGTACTAAGCAGCGTCGTCAAGGAAATTCCGATGGCCGCGCTCGTGGGCGTCATGTTCATGGTGTCCTTCGGAACGTTCAACTGGCGTTCCCTGACGGAGCTGAAGCGGATTCCGATCGGCGACAGCATCGTCATGGCCGTGACGGTCATCATCGTCGTGATGACGCACAATCTGTCTTATGGAGTCATGGCCGGTGTCGTCATCAGCGCCTTGATCTTCGCCCGCCGCATCTCCGGAATGAAGGTCGAAGGAACGATGGAAGGTCGCCGCAAGCGCTATTCCGTTACGGGCCAGCTGTTCTTCGCCACAACGACGGCGTTCGTACAGCAGTTCGATTATGCGGATGATCCGGACGAGGTCGTGATCGACTTCGGTCAGTCCCATGTATGGGATCATTCCGCCGTCAACGCGATCGCCAAGCTCGCGGACAAATACGCCGCCGCCGGCAAAAGCGTTGCGCTTGAAGGGCTCAACGAGCAGAGCCGCAGCCTCGTCGACCGCATCGGTCTTGGCGGCGGAGCCCACTGACAAGATGAAAAGGACTGAACCCAGCCGTTCGAGCGGCTGTGCTCAGTCCTTTTTCTTTTTTGCAGCCGGGAAACATCCGAGCGAAGGTGCGCCAAAGGCGGTTAGTACCAATATCGCAGAGTGGTTTTGGAAAGGGATGTTCTTCATTTTGAAAAACAGGAAACATTATGAAAATGAGGCTTAAAATAAATAGAATCATAGAATTAACCGTGATTACAGCTAGTTAAAACAGGTAAAACCATCAAAAATAATATAAAAAATATTTTCTCCAAACAGTGATCCTTTTCAAAATCAGGCGCGTTTCACTCCATGAAAAGAGGTTGAAGAGTATGACGGACAACATTCTAAAATCTACCAAAAAATCGAGGAGTGAATAACATGAACATCAAAAAACTGGTCGCACCCGTACTCAGCCTGACCCTGCTCATCCCAGCCGGAATGGCCGCAGCAGCTCCAGTCCATGCCGCATCGATGAAACCGACGGTCAATACTCCAGCAGCCGATCTTCGCGCCGGATTGGACCAGCTGCTCTCCGAGCACTTTGCTCTTGCAGTCGTCGCCATGACAAAAGCTTACGAAGGCTCCAAGGATGCCGCAGCCGCTTATAAAGCGCTGGATCAGAATGCAATCGACATGGGACCGGCGATCGAATCGCTGTACGGCAAAGCGGGAGCGGATGAGTTCGAACGCATCTTCCGCGCCCACAACCAGGCGACCGACGAATTCGCCAAAGCCGTCAAGATGAACAACGCGGAAGCCAAAAAAGCGGCTCAAGCCCAAGTGCAGAGCTTTGTCGATGAATTCTCTTCCTTCCTCGCGACGGCAACGGCCGGCAACCTTCCCAAAGAAGCGGCCGCTCAAGCCCTTCGCCTCCACGAGGATCAAGTCCAGATGGTATTCGACGAGTATGTAGCAGGCGATTACAAGGATGCTTACAGCAAGTACCGCGAAGGCTACAAAACGATGTTCGTCATCAGCAAGGCGCTCTCCACGGCGATTGCGAAGCAGATGCCGGATAAATTCAACAACACGACGCCGGATACGAAAGCCGCCGATCTGCGCTCCAGCCTGAATGCTCTCGTATCGGAGCACGTAGCCCTATCGGTTCTGCAAATGCAGAAGCAGCTGGACGGCTCCAAGGATTCCGATGCCCTCATCAGCACCGAAGCGATGAATACGGCCGACTGGAAAGCGGCGATCAGTTCCCTGTACGGCGCTGCCGGCGCTGACGGCTTCGAGAAGCTGTGGGTAACGAATCATATCAATGCTCAAAGCGACTATGTCAATGCGGTCAAGATGAGCGACGCCAATGCCAAAGCCGCGGTCAAGTCCCGCATCGAAAGCTTCACGAAAGACTTCGGCGCCTTCCTCGGCACGGCTACAAACGGCAATCTGCCGGCTGCAGCCGCTACGGAAGCTCTGATGAAGCATGAAGGTCAAATCCAAGCCGCCTTCGACCAATACGCCGCCGGCAACTACGACGGCGCTTATGCGACCGACCGCGAAGGCTTCAAATTCGTCTTCGGCGTCGGCCAGGCGCTCGGCAATGCGATTGTAACCCAATATCCGGACAAATTCATGGACGCTGCGGTCGTAACGCCGACACCGGCACCAACGCCGACACCGACACCAGCTCCTGAAATGACGACGGTCTGGATGAAGCTGAACAGCAAGCAGCTGAAGGTGAACAGCTCGACGACTCAAATGGATACAACTCCGGTTATGTGGAACGGCATGACGTATATTCCGCTGCGCTTCCTCAGCGAAGGCATCGGCGCCACGGTCAGCTACGACAAAGCGGCCAAAGGCATCTGGGTCATGGCCGGCTCCGACAAGCTCGGCTTCTGGGCCGGCAAGGACACCTTCTCCCTGAACGGTGTGAACAAAAAGGTATCCTCCAAAGTCGTCATCGACAAAAACGGCCGCACGCTCGTTCCGCTTCGTTTCATCGCTGAAACGCTGAACTGGAACGTCATGTTCAACAGCAGCGACGGCTCCATCACGCTGACTTCCAAGATGTAAGGCCAGTCTTCATCCGGTTCCAACTCCAAGCCGGCTTCGCGGATCCTATCTGCGGAGCCGGCTTTTTCCATTCCAATGTAACCAAGAGATCGTCCCGCTCGTCTTAAGAAGCGGAGGTGTAAACCCAATGAAAAGAAAATCAAAAACGTTCGCGCTGTCCAGCGCGGTTCTGATGCTTATGCTCGCCGGCTGCGGCGCAGGCAATTCGGAAGGCGCGGCTGGCGGCGAAGCCAGTCCTGCGCCGGAGGCCAGTCCGGTCGTCTCCGCTTCAGCGTCTCCGACTCCTGCCCCGAGCGCCGAGCCTTCGGTCGCGCCAACTGCCGCTCCGCTGCCGGAGCAGGCGGAGCACCGGAAATACGGCCTCTACAACGGAGCGGCCGATCCGCATACGGTCGAGATCCAATCGGACGGGCAGCCCCAGTCTTATCAGCTCGGGGAAGGCGTCGGCACGGAAGGCATCGACGAAGGGAGCGAGGTTTTCTTCATCTATAAGGAACAGCCGGTAGAAGGAGACGCTTCCGTGAAGCAGCTGGTCCTGACCAAGCTGGCCAAGGCGAAAACCTTCAAGCTGAGCGTGCAGAATGTTCCGACGGAGAAGCCGGCCGCCCTCATGCAGGGCAAGGGGTTCGGATTGTATGTGTTCAGCGCGCTTGATTTCGATCCCGAAAACGGAACGCTGTCGTTTGGAGATCCGGCACAGGGAAACAACCTGCAAGCTTCCATTGCGCCGCTGCCTTCCGGTTTCAACACGGAAGATCTGAGGGAAGAAGCGCGGAAAGAGTTCAAAGACGCCGATCTCGCCGACGTTCCCAAGGAGAAGCGTCCAGAGCCGTTCCGCGACGCGGCGCTCTTCCTGGAAGGAAGCAGCGATGCGCACATCAAGCAATTCATCGTGAAGGAATACGGCGGCCAAGGATTCGTCTTTAAAGTAAGCACGAACGAGACCGAGGACGGAGGCATTTTCTCCGATTACGTCTACACAAGCTTGGATTCGCTGGAGCGCTCCTCGAACCCAAGGTAAGGCTTGCTGAAACGGAAGGTTATACACAGATTTGTGCACACTATGAACAGGTTCGAAAGCCTGTAATATGAAGAAATTGAAAAAGTTGCCCACTTATCCACAATTCAAGTTATGCACAAGAGGATACATGCTTCCGGGTGCGTTCCTTCCTGAACGGCGTTTTGCGGCGCAGGCATGCTCCTGCATTCCGCAACGCATACTTTTTCCGCTTCCTGCACATACCAACCCGGTATGCGAACTAAATCAGGCAGGAGGCGGACGATGAATGAAAGCCCGAATCAAAGCGGCGGGAGCGGCCGGCTGCATGCTGGCGATGCTTGTTCTTTCCGCTCAGGCAGCGGAAGCCGCTGCCCCTGAGCAGCGGTCCAATCGGAATGCCGCCGTCGCGGAGCACAATCAGGAAGCGGCGGCAGGATGGAGCAAGCCCTACCATTTCGGCTTCAAAAAAAGCAAAAACGGCCAGCTTCCCTCGATAGCCGAGGAGGGCTTCATGCCGATGCTTGAGAAGCATAAGGCGATTTTTCTCGGCAATACGGCCGAGAAGGAGCTGTATCTGACCTTCGACAACGGGTACGAGAAGGACAAGCTTACGGCGCAGATTCTGGACGTATTGAAGGAGAAGAAGGTCCCGGCCATCTTTTTCATCACGGGCCATTATGTCAAGACGGAGCCTGATCTCGTCAAGAGGATGGCCTCCGAGGGCCATCTGATCGGCAACCATTCCTGGAGCCATCCCGATATGAGCACGCTGCATCCGGATGCGGTCAAGCGGGAGCTGGCCGATGTGAAAAAAGCGGTAGCCGACCTGACAGGCTTCCGGGAAATGAACTATTTGCGTCCTCCGAGAGGCATTTTCAGCGACCGCATGCTGGAGGCGAGCAAGGAGGACGGCTATACCAATGTGTTCTGGTCGGTCGCCTACAAGGATTGGGATACCTCCGCTCAAAAAGGGGCGGAATATGCCTACAGCAACGTAATGGGCCAGCTTCATCCCGGTGCCGTCCTGCTGCTTCACGCGGTATCCAGGGACAATGCGCAAGCTCTCGGACGAATAATCGACTCCGCGCGAGGCCAGGGGTACACGTTCAAAAGTCTGGATCAGCTCACGCAGCGGACTTATCGCTGAAGCCGGAAGCGTCCTTCCGCTGCTTACGGCAAGCTTAAGGGCTAGGTATGGGCAAGCCATCATCTTCGGGACAAGTGCAAGGGATGGGGTCAACCGGTTTATTTGGTTGGCCCTTTTCCGATTTGCAGGCATCGGGAGGGCATGTCCGTCCAGGTTTTTGAACGAGCGATGGCTAGTTGCGCGCCTGCGCCTAGAAGGGAAGGGATGAAAGATACAGGGAAATCCAATTGTCGATTTAGGATACCATATGGTATCCTAATAAGGAAATGATACTCATACGCACAGAGGAGCTGTATCTCATGACCGAAAACCTGCAACCGGGCCGCTCGCTGCCCGATATCCGTCAGACCCAGATCATCAACGCCCCCATCGCTCTCGTATGGGAGAAAGCCGCTACTTCCGAGGGCATCGCCTCCTGGTTCATGCCCAATACGTTTAAACCGGAGGATGGAGCGGAGTTCATCCTGCATGCGGGCCCTTTCGGAGATTCCAAATGCAAAGTAACCGAGCTGTCGCCTCCACGCCGGCTTAGCTTCGCCTGGGGAGAACAATGGTCCATCACGTTCGAGCTGCGCGAGCTGGAGCCGGATGTGACGGAATTCACCTTGATCCACTCCGGCTGGCTGGAGGAAGGAAGGACGGAATTCGGACAGCCTCACAGCCAGGTGCGGGGCCATATGAACGGCGGCTGGGAGAAAATGGTTCAGAAGCTCGCCGGCATGTTCCCTTCCTGACATATGGGAGCGAAGGAACAGCGGCATGACGTGTTTCAGGCGATCGCCGATCCGACTCGCCGGGAGCTGCTGCAGCTGCTTCGTACCGGGGAGGAGTTTCCGCTCAAGGGCATCACTCCTCATTTTTCCATGACAAGGGCTGCCGTATCCAAGCATCTGCATATTTTATCCGATGCGGGACTCGTTCACGAACGGCGTGTCGGGCGCGAGACCCGGTACCGGATGAATGCCGATCCTCTGCTGGAGCTTCGGCGCTGGCTCGCCTTCTTCGAACGTTATTGGGACAACAAGCTGGGCATGCTGAAGATGATTGCGGAGACGGAGCATGAAGCAGCCGGCGCGAAATCGGATCAGCCGGCCGCTCAGGACGGGAAATAGAACGGGGGATTCATGCCATGGTCGCTGTCGGGCAGCGTGTGCCGGGCTCTGCCGGGCGGCGTGCATGAAGCTTGGTGAAGCGTTGTGCAGGGCGGGCAGCGTGTGCCTGGCTCTGCCGGGCGGCGTGCATGAAGCTTGGTGAAGCGTTGTGCAGGCAACGCCTCCCGTCTCAGGGATCCGCATGAACCGCATAGGCGGACATCCTGCAAGGGCTCTCGGACCGTTCGTTTGATCGCCGAAACCCGGCTATGCTATAATAATGTAACTTACTTAGTTACAGTTAGTTGTGGACGGATTCGAAACAACGGGAGGAAGGCAGCATGAAGGTAGAGATTTGGTCCGACTATGCATGTCCGTTTTGCTATATCGGCAAGAAAAGGTTTGAGTTGGCGCTGCAATCGTTTCCGCATCGGGACAAGATCGAGGTCGTATACCGCAGCTTCGAGCTGGACCCGAATGCAAAGCACGTGCCGGGCACCAGCATTCATGAACTGCTGTCGCGCAAATACGGATTCCCATTGGAACAGGCCAAGGCGAGCAATGCGAATGTCGGCAGCCAGGCCGCCGAGCTCGGCTTGACCTTCGATTTTGACGCGATGAAGACGGGCAATACGTTCGATGCCCACCGCCTGATGCACTGGGCATCGCAGCAGGGCAAGGGCAACGCCCTTTCCGAAGGGTTGTTCCGTGCCTACTTCGAACAGGGACGGCTGCTCGAAGACCGCCAGACGCTGGCGGAGCTGGCAGCTGAAGCAGGGCTTGATGCGGCGGAAGCAGCAGAGGTTCTCGCTTCGGGACGATATGAGGCGGAGACGAGGAGAGACGAGCAGGAAGGCTCCGAGCTGGGCATCCAGGGAGTTCCTTTTTACGTCCTGGATCGCAAATACGGCGTATCCGGCGCCCAGCCTCCATCCGTATTCCTCCAGGCGCTGGAGCAGGCTTGGTCGGAGCGCGCGGCCGCTGCCGCCGATTCCGTTCAAGCCGGAGCTGCCGCAGGCGGGGACTGCGGAGATGGAGCCTGCGCCGTTCCTGCAGCAGCGAGCGATGGGGACGCATGCGAGGACGGGAGCTGCGCTGTCCCGGATCCAAGCGGCAAGTAAGGAAGGTGAAGAAGCAAGCTGCGCAAGCCGCTTGCTTCTTCTTTTTTTATGGACATGTCTGGCGGAAGCCCAGGCAGCCGGTATCCGGCATCCGATACCCGGCGCCAGGCACGAAACAGCAGACTAGTAGGCACCTGAAACAAGACACAAGAAGCAAGGCACCAGACACCAGACACCAGACACAAGACACAAGAAACAAGAGAAGAAACAAGGAACAAGGCACCAGACACAAGGCACCAGACACAAGGCACCAGACACATGGCACTAGAAACCAGACACTAGAAACCACAAACCAGAAATCACAAACCAGAAACAACAAACCACAAACCACAAACCACAAACCACAAACCAGACACCAGCCCCGACACCTGACATTGGAACCCGGCATCAGGGACTAATCAGTAACACGAGGCACGATGACATAAGCTTATTGGAGCAAAGGCTGCTCGACTGGACATCAGACCCGTTATGGGGATGAAACTGGCCAAAAAGGAGATCTATCGGACATCAGATCCGTTATGGGGATGAAAATGGCGAAAAAGGAGATCGGACATCAGATCCGTTATTTGGCCCGTTTCCTGTGTTTTTGAGGCCGAAACGGCTGAATAACGGATCGTATGTCCGATAATCAGCCGAATCGCAGCTAAACGAGCGAATAACGGATCCTATGTCCGATAGAATGAGCGATGGATCTCATTCGTAAGAAAGCATTTGGAAAAACGTCGTGTTCGCTTCAACATCTCGCTCCCCTCAACATCTTGCACCCCTGCGTCCCAAACATAGCCAAACCGCATATAGCCGTGCCCGCTAATCGCCAACCTCAGCGGTTTTCCTTCTATCCAAGCGCGTGGGTCAGAGAGATCATCGTCAGCAGCCCGGCAATGAACGAGAGGGTCGCGGTTCTTGCATGTCCATCCCCGTGGCTCTCCGGAATCAGCTCCTTGTAGACGACGAACAGCATGGCTCCGGCCGCGAAGGCGAGGCCGTAAGGGACGACCGGCTCTATGGCCGCGGCAAAGCTGCCTCCAAGGAGTGCAGCGATGAATTCCAGCAGTCCGGTTCCGACAGCCATGAGGACGGCGTAACCGCGTTTTGTACCTTGAGTAATCAGGAACAGTGCCGTCAGGAAGCCTTCCGGAATATTCTGCAAGCCGATGCTGACGGCTACGATCGGTCCCAGCTGGATTTCGCCGCTGCTGTAGCTGACGCCGACGGATAAGCCCTCCGGCAGATTATGCAGCGCCATGGCGGTGAGGAAGAGCGTGGAATTGCGGTCCAGGCCGAACCATCCGCCGCTCTGCGAGTGCAGCGGCTGCGGAAGCTCGCCATGGACGGTGTCGGTATGCGGAATGAGCAATTCCAGCAGCATAAGCACGAATGTGCCGAGCAGGATGCCAATTGTCAGCACGCCTAGATTGGACAGCTTGAGAGCGCTTGGAATGAGGCCGTAGGTCGATGCGGACACCATGATGCCGGCCGTGAATGCAAGCAGCACGTCTTTGCCGCGATGGGTCATGGAGCTGATAAAAAGGGCGGGAAGCGCGCCGACCGCCGTGCACATGGCCGTCGCCAGCGACCCCAGCAGGATCGGATTCATGGCAGTTCTCCTTGCTCCGGTCAAGCCGGCAGAGTTCGCTTGATTACGCCTGTACGGAAGGCATCGAAAGGTAGCTTTTATAGCGGAGGCTGGACACGCGGACCCTCCCGATTCAATTCCGATGGCATTGCCAAAAGTCTGCCCGCCGCTGAAGCCGTGCCGTCCTGCGGACGGGCAGCTCTGTTCAAAGTATGCCGCCCTGCGGACGGGCAGCTTTGTACCAAAGTATGCCGCCCTGCGGACGGGCAGCTTTGTACCAAAGTATGCCGCCCGCGTGCGGAACATGTTTTTCCTGCTTGTCCGGACTTCTCCCCTCGGCGCCGGGCGGGACTTTATTTCCTTGCCGCTTGCCGATACAATGGGCATACCGGATAGGATCATCCTGCCAGCTGCAGCTTATGCAGCTAGAGCCGGCCAAAGGGGCATCGACTATGATATCCGACCTGCTTGACTATATGACGGAAGAAAATCTGCACCGGCTGCTCGGAGAATACCGTTCCTACGGACCGCTCCCAGGCATCCTGCTGACCTTCCTGAAATCGTTCGTGCCGCCGCTTCCGACGATTCTGATCGTCGGCGTCAACGCCGCCGTATACGGCCTGTGGATCGGCTTTTTATACTCGTGGATCGGCCTGGTGGCCGGCTGCATGGCTACGTTCCTGCTGGTGCGCACGGCGGCCGGCCACCGCATCGCCCGCCGCTGGGCGGCGAAGCCCAAGGTGAAGGCCAGCATGGACTGGATTCGCCGCAACGGCTTCAGCTATGTGTTCGTCCTTAGCTTGTTTCCAGTCGGTCCGTTCGTGCTGGTGAACATGGCCGCTGCCGTATCCCGCATGAGCGTGCTTCGTTTTCTTGCCGCCGTCGCCGCCGGCAAAGCGGTCATGGCGCTGGCCGTTTCCTTCGTCGGCTATGACATCGCCCGCTTTTACCGGGATCCGCTCCAGCTCGTCTATGTCGTCCTGTTCATCGTGCTCTCCTGGTATGTCTGCAAAAAAATCGAAGCCCGCTTCATGCGCAAAGAAGTCGCTCCGGACGGAGCTCAAGCCGCAGGCGGAAATTAGTTCACGTGTTTCAAACACCCTGACAATCAGTTGTCAGGGTGTTTTTGTTAGTCTGGTTGCAGATGCTAAGGAGATTCCGATGAATCGGCCAGCCGTGAAGTCTTTGCGGTAAGCATCTTTGTCCGGACTGTTTCAGTTTCAACTGAAATCAGTCTCCGGACTGATTTTCGCAGCAAGGCTCCTCGATATAATAGGGGAAGCGTCCGGCCTGATCGGCCGGCAACAGACAGGGGAAGGGCAGGGGATCATCATGGCGCAAGCCTCACGCAGCACGGGCCTCATCGTGGCCGGATTGCTGCTCGGCATTCTGATGGCTTCCATGGACCAGACGATCGTATCGACGGCTATGGGAACCATCGTCAGCGAGCTTGGAGGACTGGACAAATTCGTCTGGGTCACTTCGGCGTATATGGTAGCGGAAATGGCGGGCATGCCGATCTTCGGCAAGCTGTCCGATATGTACGGCCGCAAGAGATTCTATATTTTCGGCATCATCGTGTTCATGGCGGGCTCGGCGCTTTGCGGCACCGCGACTTCCATCGAGCAGCTGGCCATATACCGGGCCATTCAGGGCATCGGGGGCGGAGCGCTCGTGCCGATCGCCTTCACGATCATGTTCGATGCCGTGCCGGCAGGCGCGAGGGGCAAGCTGGGCGGCCTGTTCGGCGCCGTATTCGGCCTCTCCAGCATCTTCGGGCCACTGCTCGGAGCTTACATTACGGACCATATCCATTGGGAATGGGTTTTCTACATCAATCTTCCGCTCGGCTTGATCGCGCTTGCCTTCATCGCGATCTTCTACAAGGAATCGCCCAAGCATGCCAAGCAGGTCATCGACTGGGGAGGCGCGGCAACGCTGGTCGGAGCGGTCGTCTGCCTGATGTTCGCCCTGGAGTTCGGCGGGAAAACCTACGCTTGGGATTCCATTCAAATATCCGGCCTGTTCGCCGGATTTGCCGTACTCACCCTTCTGTTCGTCGTGTTCGAGCTGCGGGCCAAGGAGCCGATCATTACGTTCGGCATGTTCCGCAACCGTGAATTCCTCTCCAGCAATCTGATCGGCATCTTCAGCGGCGCCGCCTTCGTGACGGCATCCGTCTACATTCCGATCTTCGTGCAGGGCGTGCTGGGAGGAAGAGCGACCAACTCCGGCCTCGTGCTTCTGCCGATGATGGTCGGCTCGGTCGTGACGGCCACGATGGGCGGCTTCCTCATGACCAAGCTGAAGTACCGGACCCTCATGATGCCGACTCTTGCCATCCTCGTGCTCGGCCTCGTGCTGCTCGCGACGATTGGCGAGGGAACGAACATCTGGACGCTGAGGCTGTTCATGATTCTGGTCGGCCTTGGCATCGGCGCCTCGTTCTCGGTGCTCAGCAATGCGGCCATCTTCTCCGTGCCCGTCTCGGACCGGGGAACGGCCAGCGCGACGCTGAACTTCCTGCGTTCGCTCGGCATGGCGCTCGGCATTACGGTGTTCGGCATCGTCCAGAGCCATCTGTTCAGCGGCCGCATGAAAGATCTGCTCGGCGGAGCGGCAGCCGCTCCGGGAGCCGCTGCCGGCGCCGATGC
>NZ_CBRA020000076.1:0-16848 GCF_000469945.2 Paenibacillus sp. P22
TCAACATATTCTATGCATCCGTTCTGGCCGCCATGACCGTTTGTCCTATGGCACCATTTGGGAAGCCTATGATAGAATTACCGGGACAAACACCGGCGGCGAAAGCATCGCCTCATTATGAGATTGGAGTGGAAGGCATGCACTTGTTTCATGAACTCGTCACTTATTTGCTCGGCATCGTAGAGAAGCTCGGGTATTTCGGCATCATTCTGGGGCTGGCCATGGAAGTGATTCCGAGCGAGATCGTACTCGGTTATGCCGGCTACATGGTATCCACGGGAAGCATGACCTTCTGGGGAGCGGTTCTTTGCGGGACGATCGGCGCGATCCTGCAGCAGTGGATCCTGTACGCGATCGGCTTGTACGGAGGGCGTCCGTTCCTGGACAAATACGGGAAATACATCAAGATCAAGCCGAAGCATATCGATATCGCCGAAGGCTGGTTCCAGCGCTACGGTCCGGGCATGGTGTTCACCGCCCGCTTCGTTCCGGTGATGCGCCAGGTCATCTCCATTCCTGCGGGAATGGCCCGCATGCCGCTGTCCACGTTCACGCTGCTGACGGCGATCGCTTCGCTTCCGTGGTCGATCCTGTTCGTCTACATCGGCCGCAGCCTGGGCAGCAACTGGGAACAGATCAAGGACAAGGCGGCTCCTTACACGATGCCGGCCATTCTGGTCGCCGTCGCGGTGCTGATCATGTACGTGCTGTTCAAATACTTGCGCTCCCGCGGCCGCACGGTCTGATTGTGGCGCAGTCCGGACGTTTGGTACAATAGATGGAAATGGGCCGAAAGCCGCCGCCGGCGGCAAGGCGACAAGGAGTGGATAACCTATGGCCAAGCAAATAGCCGACAAGCTGTCGAAGGGAATCACGCCGCAGCAGTTCCGCGAAGGCATGACGAAAAACAAGGAAGCTTTCGACTCCTGGTACGACCGCTTCGAATGGGAAAGCGAGGACGACCGCGAGTTTTTCGAATCGCTGAACAACCGCGACGATCTGCGCGTGCTGATCCTGATGGCGGATTGGTGCGGGGACGTCGTGCGCAACATCCCGGCCGTGCTTCGCGCTCTGGAGAACAGCGGCGTGCCCGTCGAAGTGCTGATTATGGAAGAGCATCTCGATACGATGGACCAGTTCCTCACCATGGGAGGGCGCTCGGTGCCGATCGTCATCGTCGCCGACACCGGCGGCCATGTGCTCGGGCAATGGGGCCCGCGCCCGGCACGCATCCAGGAGCCGATGGTCCGGTTCAAGCAGGAGAACACCGACCGCGAAGCGCCCGACTATCAGGATAACCTGGCCGAGACGCGCAAGGAGATCATGCGCCGCTACGGCGAAGACGCCGCCTATCAGAGAGAAGTCGTTCGCGAGCTGCGCGAGCTGTTCTCGTCGATCTGATGAGCGCGATGAAGATCGAGAAGTTCGTGCTCGGCCCCATCCAGACGAACTGCTACCTGTTGATCAACGAAGAGAGCGGCCAGGCGGTCGTCATCGATCCCGGCATGGAGCCGAAGCGCCTCGTGGAGCGCATCCGCAGCGGTGGCTTCAAGCTGGAGGCGATTCTCTTGACCCACGCCCATCTGGACCATATGGGCGGCGTGGACGAAGTTCGCAAGGCATTCGGCTGCCCGGTCTATATCCACGATCTGGAGGCGGATTGGCTGACCGATCCCGCGAAGAACGGATCGCTGCGGTGGAGCCATATGACGCCGCCGCTTGTAACCGATCCGGCCGAATACGCTCTCGACGAGGGCATGAAGCTGAAGCTGGCGGGATTCAGCTTCCGTGTCCTTCATACTCCGGGCCACAGCCCCGGAAGCGTCAGCTTCCTGCATGGCTCGGACCTTTTTTCCGGCGACGTGCTGTTCCGGCAATCGATCGGGCGCACGGATCTGCCCGGCGGGCGCGAGGCGGATCTGTACAACTCCATCCGGTCCAAGCTCTATCGCCTCGATCCGCAGGTCAAGGTCCACAACGGCCACGGGCCGGCGACGACGATCGGGCATGAAATGCAGAACAATCCTTATGTACGAATCGGCTGAGAGCGATTGTCCGCTTCCTTCCGCCCGGTTGTTTCCGCGGAAGGGGCGGTTTTTATTTCCTTCGGCAGCTTTTGATTCCCATCAAGCAATGGAAAGGCGGCAATGAGATTGGCGGATAGAATCGGCACGGATACGGACGCAAGGCAAGAAGGGGAAGCGCGGCCAGCGCTTTCGCCGGAGGAGATGGCGGCCGAACAGGAGCGCATCGTGAAGGGCGTCGCCCAGGAGCTCGGCCTTCCTCTCGGCAAGGTGAAGGCGGCAGTCGGGCTGCTCGACGAAGGCAACACGATTCCTTTCATCGCCCGCTACCGCAAGGAAATGACCGGCGAGCTGGACGAGAACGAGCTGCGCTCCATCGAGGAGAAGCTGAATTACCGCCGCAGCCTGGAAGAACGCAAGCGGGAAGTCCTTCGGCTCATCGGCGAGCAGGGAAAGCTGACACCGGAGCTGGAGAAAGCCGTGCTCGGCTCCATGAAGCTGCAGGAAGTGGAGGATCTGTACCGTCCTTACCGGCAAAAGCGCAAAACGCGCGCTTCCGTCGCGCGCGAGCGCGGACTCGAGCCGCTTGCCCGGTGGCTGCTGTCGCAGCCCCGTCAAGGGGATCCGCTGAAGGAGGCCGAGGCCTACGTCCATCCGCACCAAGGCGTCGAAACGCCTGCCGATGCCCTGGCGGGAGCCCAGGACATCATTGCGGAGGAGATGGCCGACGAGGCGAGGACACGGGCATGGGTGCGCAAGTTCACAATGGAGCAGGGAGCTCTTCGTACCGTCGTCAGGCAAGCCGGAGAGGAATCCGTCTACGAGATGTACTACGACTATCGGGAGCCGCTGCGCAAGCTTCCGCCGCATCGCGTCCTTGCCATCAACCGCGGGGAAAGGGAAGAGGTGCTCCGCGTCAGCCTGGAGGTTCAGGCCGATCGGATTCATGACTACATGATCCGGCACACGCTGCGCCAAGGCACCTCGCCAGGCGTCAGGGAGGCGCTCGTCGCCGCCATCGAGGACGCCTACAAGCGCCTGATCGCTCCTTCCATCGAGCGGGAAGTCCGGTCGGAGCTGACGGACAAGGCGGAAGAGCATGCGATCGGCATTTTCTCCGCCAACTTGCGGAATCTGCTTCTTCAGCCGCCTGTTCCGGGATATGTGGTGCTCGGCGTCGATCCGGCTTACCGGACCGGCTGCAAGCTGGCCGTCGTGGACGAGACCGGCAAGCTGCTTGAAGTCGCCGTCACCTACCCGACTCCTCCGAACAACAAGGTCGCGGATGCGGAGAGGATCATCGGCGGCCTGATCGACAAATACGGCGTTACTCTCATCGTCATCGGCAACGGCACCGCCTCGAGAGAGACCGAGAGCTTTATCGCCGGCCTTATCAAGAACCGGGCCGCAGCAGGCAAGAAGGGCGCGGAGGCGCTCCAATACATCATTGTCAGCGAGGCCGGCGCAAGCGTCTATTCGGCTTCCAAGCTTGCCGCGGAGGAGTTTCCTTCGCTTGACGTGGCGGAGCGCAGCGCGGTTTCCATCGCCCGCCGCCTGCAGGATCCTCTGGCCGAGCTCGTCAAGATCGAGCCGAAGGCGATCGGAGTCGGCCAGTATCAGCATGACGTCAGCCAGAAGCGGCTCGGCGAGACGCTCGGCGGCGTCGTGGAATCGGCCGTCAACCATGTCGGAGTCGACGCCAATACCGCTTCGGCATCTCTCTTGTCTTACGTCGCTGGAATAAATGCGACGACCGCCAAGAACATCGTGAAGCATCGCGAGGAGACCGGCAGGTTCGGATCGCGGGCAGAGCTCAAGAAGGTGCCGCGTCTGGGCGCCAAGACGTACGAGCAGTGCATCGGCTTCATCCGCATTCCCGAAGCGGCCAACCCGCTTGACCGCACTCCGATCCACCCTGAATCGTATGCCGTCGTCTCCGGACTGTTCCGGGAGCTCGGGCTCGGCATGGACGCCATCGGAACGGATCATGCGCGGGAGCGGCTCTCGGCGGCGGATGCCTCCTCGCTCGCTGGACGTCTCGGCGTTGGCGAGCCGACCCTGAAGGATATCATCGACAGCCTGATGCGTCCGGGAAGGGATCCGCGCGAGGAGCTGCCTGCGCCCGTCTTTTCCAAGGACGTGCTTGCGATCGAGGACCTGCAGGCCGGCATGGAGCTCCAGGGGACGGTACGCAACGTCATCGACTTCGGCGCTTTCGTGGACATCGGCATCAAGAACGACGGCCTTGTCCACATTTCCCAGATGAGCGACCGCTTCGTCAAGCATCCGATGGATGTCGTGGCGGTCGGCGACGTCGTGACGGTATGGGTGCTGAACGTGGACTTGAAAAAAGGCCGTGTCGGCCTCACCATGCGCTCTCCCGGTTGATTGCGCCGGCCGGTCCCGGCCCGTTGCGCACTGGAGCTTCTCATACACGGCAGCCCGGCAGCCGCATGTCCAAAACCCGGCCAAGCCAAACAAGGTGTCCCGTGGGGCACCTTGTTTGGCTATTGCCCATATCGGCGAAGGAACGGATTCGTTGATGGCGCGTCGGCAGCGCGATACTCCGCTATGGCCTCCATCCGTTCGGCAGGCATGCTTACACACAGGGAAAGAGAAAGAGGCTTCCCTGCTGCCGGACGGGCAGCGGGGAAGCCTCGGAATCAGACGGTCGTGGCGGAATCGTCGCGCGGCTCCTTGGTGCGATAAATGAACCAGCAGTCGTTCAGGAGCCGGATCTGCCGGAGGTCCTTTTGCTGGAACGCGCGCATCAGTTGGCTGCTCAGCCATTGCGGCATCGCATCTTCCCCCCTCTGCCAGGAATGGTTCGTATAGCATATGGGGGGGACTGACGGAGCGTGCAGGTCCAGCTTGGGACGAGCAGGCGGCTTCATCCGCCGCAGCGTTCCGTCCTAGTCCTCGTACTCTTCCTCGTACCACTGCTCGAGCTGGGCTTGCAGCGCGACCATCTCCGTCCGCAAGGACTTGATCGGATAGGCTTTCTCTTCAATGTTGAAGAAGCTCTCGACAAGCTCGTTGAGATAGTCGATGCCGGACTGGACCGGCACCGCGCCGTCATGCAGCTCGAGCTCGGAGAATTCGGCGATGCAATGCGGCAGGCTGGGAACGTTGGCGGCCGTAAGCTTGTCCAGCTCCTTATGGAGGCGAAGGTTGAGGGCGGACAGCTGGTAGGCGTGGGTTGCGGGCATCTCGACGATGGAGAGCTGCTCTCCCTGCCGGAACAATACATATTTCATGGTAGGCATGGCTTGGGTTCTTGCTCCTCTCCCGCCCGCGGAGGGCGGCAATCTACTTGACAGTGTAGCCCAAGGTGGCTTTACAATTCAAGAGGGAGGGATGTCCAGAGGTGATGGAGGATAAGGAGCTGCAAGCATGGGTGGAGAGGGTATCGCTGGAGGCGTTCGGAATTCCGTTCCGGCACCGCGCGACGTTCAACAGAAGGCTGACTTCGACGGGGGGCCGCTACTTCCTGAAGTCGCATAACATCGACATCAGCGCAAAGCAGCTGGAGATCTACGGCCCCGAGGAAACCGAGAAGATCATCCGGCATGAGCTATGCCATTATCATCTGCATCTGCTCGGGATGGGATACCGGCATCGCGATGCCGATTTCAAGGAATGGCTCGCTCGTTCGGGAGGATCCAGGCATTGCCGTCCGCTGCCGGACAGGGAGCAGCGCAAGCCGCTTCCGTTCCGCTACAAGCTGGTCTGCACCGCCTGCCGCATGGAATACAAGCGCAAGCGCAAGGTGGATCCGGCTCGTTATCGATGCGGAAAGTGCAGGGGGAAGCTTGTTTTGACAGCGCTTGACAGCGTCAGCGAGGCATGATAAATTAGATTTTGTTACCGTTTATTTCATTGTTCCCTGATAGCTCAGTTGGTAGAGCACTCGACTGTTAATCGAGTTGTCACAGGTTCGAGTCCTGTTCGGGGAGCCATTCGGAGAGATACCCAAGTGGCTCAAGGGGACCCTCTGCTAAGGGGTTAGACTGCGTAAGTGGTGCGAGGGTTCGAATCCCTCTCTCTCCGCCATTCTTCTGGACAGAAGAGACCGTACCCGGTCTTTTTTTTGTTTTGGAGCCGGGCAGCCGGCCGGCGAACTTTTTCCGTCTTTCCGGATGAAATCTTTTTTTGAAAAAGGACTTGCACGGAATCGTCGCGTATGATATATTCATTCATGTTGTTTGAAAAGTTCTTCCTTGAAGGACAAGCTGCATGGCCCGTTGGTCAAGGGGTTAAGACACCTCCCTTTCACGGAGGTAACAGGGGTTCGAATCCCCTACGGGTCACCATATTCGAGCCATTAGCTCAGTTGGTAGAGCACCTGACTTTTAATCAGGGTGTCGAAGGTTCGAGTCCTTCATGGCTCACCATTTTTTCCTAGGTTTTTCCCCTATACGTGCGGTAGTGGTGGAATGGCAGACACGCTATCTTGAGGGGGTAGTGGGCGTACGCCCGTGGAGGTTCGAGTCCTCTCTACCGCACCATATCGATGATGACGCCTTCCGTTTACGGAAGGCTTTTTTGCGTTGTCAATGGATTGTCCAGACCTAAAATAAGGGGTGCCCGGGTTTCAAGGGGCACCCCTTTTCCATGCCCGTGAAAGGGCGGTCCGCCGCCAGGGCGGCCATGCACGGATGCCGCTTGATGGAAGGATTGTCGAGCTTGATTTTTTTGTGCGCGCAGAGATCAGGAGCTGATTGTCGTCGTGACCGTCAGCGAGGGGGTGGAGGTGCTGGTGGAGGTCGTTCCGCCATAATTGTGGATGGCCAGGTTTACGGGGGTGCCGGGGAGGATATCGGCTGTCGCCAAGACAAGTCCGGTCGGACTTGGCGCGGACAGCTCGCTTTGCTGCAGGATGCCGTTGACGTATACGTCGAAGGAGCCGCCGGGGGCGACGGCAGGCAAGCTTCCCGCGGGCACGGGATTGCCCGCGTCGTCAAGGAAGCTTGTCGCGGGAATCGTCGTCGTGCCTGCTCCCGCATCGATCATCGGCGCGGTGACGGCGGCATTGAACCGGGTCGCCGCGTCGACGACGCTGGTCGACGTGACCGTATCCACGGTTCCGCTGACAACGCTGCTTGCGGCAAAAAAGGCTTTGATCAAGGACGGAGGCATATCGCCTTCATCTCCTTTCCATTGGGATGTGATAGCGTATGAGCGACTTGTCTTAGAGGCAACAGGCATTTGCTCGTGGCGGGCCTTTGTCCGGCGCTTTCTTTTGCGCAGCTTCCGGGACAGCAGGAGGCTCACGCTCTCCAGAAGGACAGGGGCTCCTCTCGGAGGCACATCCCGGCTCAGCAGATGGAGGCTGTTGGGCCCGATCCGGTACAAGCCCGGCGGCTGGATGGACTGGTTGACATAGAGGTTGTACCAGCTGACCTGGCTGGGAGCGGGAATTCGGCCTGCGCCTCCGCGGGCCGGACCGAAGTCTCTGCACACACCGTCGGACAAGCCGTAGAAATAGATCCTTCTGACCTTCAGAATGCGGCTTGAAGAAGCGGGCCGCTGTTTGCGGACGCCTTTCCTTTTTGCCTGTCTGGAGGCATCGCGGTCCTTTTTTCCTCCTCGCTTGCCGGTTCGCATAGCCATCCCACCTCTCCATAAGCTTATGCCGAAGCAAGAGGAACCGAGACGGCATTCGTCGCGGCAAGCCGATCTTCCCTGACGGCAGCAATGTGAGGTTACTTCCCTTCCCGCAGAAAGAAAAAAAGCGATGTCAGATGAAAACGGAACCAGTTTTATTGGATAGCGCATACATTTCTAGGTGGGATGCTAAAACATGATAATTTCGGTCAATTATGTGATGTAAAATAACATTTCATTGATTTCTATCATATTTCGTTGAATCAACCCATAGAAAAGGCTTCCATCCCGAACGTACAATGTACGCAGGGGGGAACAACATGGCACAACTGGAAGTCGACCTGCACCAACGCCGCAAAGAGCGGCCCGCGATCATTCGCTTTCTGCGCCAGTGGGACCTGCAATTGATGGTCATACCGGCCTTTATCCTCATCGTCATCTTCTTCTATCTTCCGATGTACGGAACCATAACCGCGTTCCAGGACTACAACATTTTCAAAGGCATATCGGGAAGTCCCTGGGTCGGGTTCAAGCATTTCGAGCGTTTCTTCAACGACCCCGTATTCGGCAGGGTGATGCGCAATACGCTCGTCATCAGCTTTCTGAAGCTGGTCATCTGCTTCCCGGCGCCGATTCTGCTCGCGCTCATGCTCAATGAGGTGCGCAGCCGCTACTTCAAGCGGATCGTCCAGACGATCAGCTACCTGCCGCATTTCCTTTCCTGGGTCATCGTCTCGGGACTTGCCATGTCGATCCTTTCCACGGAGAACGGAAGTCTCAACATGCTTCTCCAGTCGGTCAACCTGATCGACGAGCCGGTCGGATGGCTCAACATGCCGGAGCATTTCTGGAGCATCCTGATCTCGGCCAATGTCTGGAAGGAAATCGGCTTCGGCTCCATCGTCTATTTGGCGGCGATCGCCGGAGTGGACCCGAGCCTGTACGAAGCCGCCTCCATGGACGGCGCGAGCCGGTTCAAGCAGATGTTCGTCGTCACGCTCCCGACGATCATGCCGGTCATCATCATCTTCTTCATCCTTGCCGTCGGCAACCTGCTTACGGCCGGCTTCGAGGACATCCTCCTGATCGGCAGCGATCCGGTGCTGAGGCCGGTGGCGGATGTGCTGGAAACCTATGTATACAGGATGGGCATCGAATCGCAGCGCTTCTCCTATGCGACCGCCGTCGGACTGTTCAAGGCCGTCGTCAGCGTTTCGCTGCTCACCATAGCCAATCTGCTTGCGCGCCGATCCGGCAACAGCCTGTGGTAAGATGACATCTTGGATCGAAGGAGGAAGAGAGGCTTGAAAATCAGACTCGGCTATGGCGACCGCTTTTTCACCGGATTCATCTATACGTTTTTAGTCTTGCTTTCCGTCACATGCTTCTATCCGTTCTGGAACGCGGTGGTGGTGTCCTTTAATGAAGGAATGGATACCGCTCTGGGAGGCGTGACGGTATGGCCCCGCGCCTTCACGCTGGAAAATTACGAGATCGTGTTCCAGGACAGCCGGATCCTCCATGCGTTTCTGGTCTCCGTGCTCCGCACGATTGTCGGAACCGCATCCGCCATTCTCTGCACGGCAATCTTCGCCTACGGCATGACGCGCAGCGAGCTTGTCGGACGCAAGTTCTACATGGTCGCCTGCATCATCACGATGTATTTCAGCGGCGGCCTCATTCCGACCTTCCTGCTGATCCGCAGCCTGCATCTGTTCGACTCCTTCTGGGTATTCATCATTCCGTCGCTGATCAGCGTCTGGAACATGATCGTATTCCGCACGTTCTTCCTGGGACTGCCGGCGGGACTGGACGAGTCGGCGCGCATCGACGGCTGCGGCTACTGGGGAACGTTTTTCCGGATCGTGCTGCCCCTGTCGGGTCCTGTCATCGCGACCTTGGCTCTGTTCACGGCGATCAGCCACTGGAACGACTGGTTCATGCCGAGCATCTACATCAACAACGAGAACCTGATCCCGATCCAGACGAAGCTGCAGCAGATTCTCAACTCCAACATTATGACCGAGCAGATGCAGCAGCTCGACTCCGCCGCGCAGGCCAGGCTGTCGGCAATGAAGACCATAACGGGCAAATCGCTGTCGATGGCGACGATGATGGTCGCCACGCTTCCGATCATCTGCGTGTATCCGTTCGTTCAGCGTTATTTCGTGAAGGGCGTGCTCGTCGGCGCCGTGAAGGGCTGAGCCGGGTATCTTGCAGCGACGATTGGTTTTAAGGGCACGCAAGTCCGGCAACGGGCCGTGCATTTAAAATATAGATTTTAGAGCTCGGAAAAGGGGATGAACGAGTTGAGCAAATGGAAAGTGACTGCGTTCAAGAGCATGGCTCTCGCCATGGTAGCCGCAACGGCGCTGGCAGGCTGTTCAGGCGGCAACAACGGGGGGCGGCAATTCGGGATCGGCAGGCAGCAATGGCGCTTCTCCGGAGCCGGCGGCTTCGACGGCGCCGTCGCCAGACGCGTCGACAGCGCCGGAGGCAAGCGGCTGGCAGGTAGGCAGCGAGCCGCTGGAGTACAGCATGTACGGCCACTACGATTGGTACACGATGCCCAAGTGGGGAGGAGACGTCTCCTCCAAATGGATCATGGACAACATGAAGGTCAATGTCACGGCTGTCCAGTCGGGAGGCAACGCCGCCCAGAAGCTGAACACGATGATCGCATCCGGCAAGCTTCCGGACGTCATCTGGCTCGACAAGGGCGCGGATGTCGAGAAGCTCCGCGAAGCCGACATGCTGGTGCCGTTCGACGACTACATCGACAAGTACCCGAACTTCAAGAAATGGGTCGGCGAGAAGAACATCAACATGCTCCGCTCCAGCGACGGCAAAATCTATCAGTTCCCGAACTGGTACAGCAGCCAGCCGTTCGGCAACGCCGGCTACTTGGTCAATAAAAAGTATTATGAAGCGCTCGGCTCGCCGAAGCTCGAGACGACCGACGACTTCTACAATTATTTGAAGGCAGTGAAGGAGAAGTTCCCGACAGTCGTGCCGTTCAATCCGGATCTGGCCGTGGACGGACAGGGGCTGGACGTCATCTACAGCGCCTTCGCCGAGGATGCCAATCTGGCCGCCATCGGGAACCGCGCCGCCATTACCGGCGACAAGCTGACCTCGATTTTCCAGGATCCGGTCTATCGCGAGTCGATGCTCTTCAACTCCAGGCTGTTCCGCGAGAAGCTCATGAGCCCCGACGCCATGACGCAGAAGAAGGATCAGGTCAAGGAGAAGGCGTTCACCGGCAAGGTCGCCGTGTTTGCCGGCGCAAGCCCGACGGAATATGGTTCTGCCGGAGACGCCGAGCTGAAGAAGGCGGATCCGAACGACGGCTACTTCATGATCTGGCCGATCCGCAAGGAAGGCCTCAACAAAGACAAGATTTTCCCCGGCACCTACACGGGCCTGGGCTGGAACGTAAGCGTCATCACCAAATCCGCGAAGGATCCCGAGAAGATCTTCGCCTTCCTGGATTGGCTGACCGGACCGGAAGGAACCCGCACGCTCATGTGGGGACCGGAGGGCATGTATTGGGAAGGGCATGACGAAGAGGGCTCCCCGCTCTTCAAGGATACTTATTTGACGGATGTCAAAGGCCGCACCAAAGTCATGGATGCGACGGTCAACCTGCAATGGGTCGGCAACTCCGCCTTCATGGACAAATCGAAGATGAAGTTCGAGTCGACTCTGCCTGACGACCAGAAGACATGGGAAACGAGATACCAGAGCACGATTACGTGGAAAACGCAAAAGGACGCGACCGAATTCATTAACCTTGCGCCTGCGCCGAACTCCGAGGAAGGCATCATCCAGACGAGCGTGGAAGAGATCTGGGACGAGTCGCGCGCCAAGGCCTTGTATGCGAAAAGCGACGAGGAAGTGCTGGCCATCCTCGACAAGGCCGACAAGGACGCGATGGCGATCGGCTACCAGCAGCTGCTGGACTACAAAACGAACAAATGGCATGAAAACCGGAAGATCATTGGCAGCAATGGCTGATTTCCATCCCCAAGCATCGGTTTGAAGGCTATACTGAAAGCATGTCCGCCGTCCCGGAGGGGCGGCGGTCTTTTTTCTTCATGACGCCGGTTAAATTCTACATTCCGGATGGAGCGGCCCATGACTGATTTCGAATGCGCTGACTGCCGAATAGAAGGCGGGCATGCTGCCAGCCGGCAAGGGAGGACACATCATGTACAAGGTTCTGATCGTGGATGACGAAGAGCTGGATCTGAAAGGCATGCAGACATTTATTCCATGGGACTCGATGGGGCTGGAAATCGTCGGCGCGGTGCACAGCGGCTTTGATGCGTATGAGATTCTTGCCCGGGAGCCGGTCGATATTCTGGTGACGGATGTGCATATGCCCAGCATGTCCGGCCTTGAGCTTGCCGAGAAGGCGCTCGAGCTTCATGAACGGATTCGGATCATTTTTGTAAGCGGCTATCAGGACTTTCACTACGTGAAGCAGGCTCTGTCGCTCCGCGCGTGGGATTATGTGCTCAAGCCCATGGATGATGCGGAGCTGGAGCAGGCGCTGCGCAAGCTGGCCGATCAGCTCGATCGGGAGAAGGCGGCTCTCGAGGCGGCGCCGGTACAGTCGTCTTCGGCTCAGACGCCATCGGTACAGATGCCTCCGACAGAGACGCCATCGGCACAGAAGCCGCCGACAGACCAGGAACAGAGCCTGCCTGCTGCAGCTCCTTCCAAGCCGTCCAAAAACGCCAGGCTGATCGCGGAAGTCGTCCAGTACGTGGAGAGCCGCCTCCATGAGAACATTACGCTGAAGGAGGTTGCGGATGCGTTCGCTTTCTCGCCCAATTATTTGGGAGCCTTGTTCAAGGAGGAGACGGGAATCAACTTCAGCGAGCATCTGATCGACCGGAAGATGAAGATCGCCGGGGAGATGCTGAGAGGGACCCGGCTTCGAATATATGAAATCGCGGATCGCGTCGGCTACAAATACATGCCTTATTTCAGCCGTCAGTTCAAGGAGACGTTCGGCGTGACGCCTAACGAATACAGGAGGCGGGAATGAAAGGCGGGCGGCAGAGGGGATTCATTCCGCTCGGCTTGAAGCTGTTCGCGTCTTATGTGCTGCTTACGATGGTTCCTCTGGCGCTGCTCGGCTGGATCGCGAATTCCATCATGGTCGGCTCCGTCCGCTCCCAGACGGAGAACAACATCCGAGGCACTTTGAGGCAGATGGAGGACAACGTCCGCTACCGGATCGACGATACCGTCCGCATCACCGACATGCTTTACCAGGACAGCATGCTGGTGAGGGCGCTCAAGAGCAAGGAAGAGGGCTGGGCCAACTACGACGCGACCAAGAAGGTGCTGCTGCCGAAATTCTGGGAAGCGATCAATTCTACGGACCGCAGCATGAGAATGTCGGTGTACATCAAGAACGAGGTGTACAACGAGATCTATGATCTGAGCAAGGACGGCGAGGATATTCTCAAGTCCAACAACCGTTCCTTTGAAATCCTTCATCTGTCCCGCATCCAGGAGGAGGAGTGGTACAAGTCCCTTCCGAAGGAGCAGTACGACGTGACGATGAAGTGGGTCCAGATCGGGGACGACGCCAAATTCGGGAGAATCTCGCTGATCCGCCGGATCGTGGACACCTATACGCCTTCCGATCTGAAGGAGCTCGGCCTCGTCCGGATCAGCGTCTATTTCAACGATTTGTTCGACAGCGTGGACGCCAAGAAAATCATGCCCGGCAGCCGTCTCTATATTGTCGACGAAGACGGCAAGGTGCTGCATGCTTCGGGAAGAGATGTCGATAAAGTCCAAGCGCCTGCCCCTGCGGCGGGAGCGGAGGAAGCCGGCAAAGGCAGCCTTGTCATCCGCGAGCCGTTGCCGGGGCTCCAGTACAGCTTGATCGCGGTCATACCGGAGGAAGTCCTGCAGGCCGATGCCCGCAAGATCACCTGGCTCACCGTGCTCGTCTGCGGCATCAGCATGGTGGCGATCATCGGCGTCGCCCTGTTCGTCACGCGCGCGTTCACGAAGCGGATCGGCAAGGTCATTTCGGTCCTCCAGTCGTTCCGCCGAGGCGATTATCGCCGCCGGATCCAGTACAAGGGCCAGGACGAGTATTCCATGATCGCGGATGCCCTCAACGAGCTCGGCGCACAGACGGACAACCTCATCCAGGAGGTGTACCTGACGAAGCTGCGCAAAAAAGAGGCGGAGCTCGAAACGCTGCAGGCTCAGATCAATCCGCATTTTCTCTACAATACCCTTTCATCGATCAGCAGGCTGGCGAAGTTCGGCGAAGTGGACAAGCAGCATCAGATGATCATGAATCTGGCGCGCTTTTACCGGATGTCGCTCAACGACGGGAAAACCATCATTCCTGCGGCGGACGAGCTCGATCAGATCCAGGCTTACCTGGCCATCCAGCAGGTCAAATACGGCGACCGCGTCGAAGTGAGCTATCAATGGGACGAGCGGCTGCCCGGTTATATGACGATCAAGCTGATTCTCCAGCCGTTCGTGGAAAATGCGCTTGAGCATGCCTGGAAGGGAGACCGGATTCGAATCTCGATATCCGCGGAGCTCAAGCCAGGCATTCATCCCGTCATCGAATTCAAGGTTGCCGACGATGGAATCGGGATGCCCGAAGGCCTGGCGGAGGAGCTGTTCAGGGAAACAGGGCACAGCCGGCAAGGCTACGGCATCCGCAACGTGCATGAACGGATCCGCCTCTATTATGGAGAGAGCTACGGGATTTCGATCGAAACCGGATTGGAGGGGCAAGGAACGGCGATCCGGATCCGAATTCCGGCACGAAGAAGCCTTGATGCGCCCGATTCTCCGCTGCGGGAGCGGCATGGCTGATGCGCGCGTGGGCATGCCGAGGCGAATCAGGTATACTGGAATCATTCTGCTGTTATCAGGAGGCAAGGAAAGATGAATGAAGAAACGCTTGGATTGTTCCGGACTTTGACGGAGATGCGCGCCGTTCCCGGCCATGAGAAGGAGCTGCGCAAGTATGTGGAAAGCCAGCTGGCCGCTTGCACGGACGAGCTTGTGCGCGACCGCCTGGGCAGCATCTTCGGCGTTTTCCGCGGCGACGAGCAGGGACCGCGGATCATGGTAGCCGGCCATATGGACGAGGTCGGGCTCATGGTCTCGGCCATTACGGACAACGGCATGATCAAGTTCGTCACGCTCGGCGGCTGGAACGCCCAGACGATGCTGGCGCAGCGGATGGAGATCGTGTCCGACAACGGGCCTGTCATCGGGGTCATCGGCTCGACGCCGCCGCATCTGCTGGACGACGCATCCCGCAGCAAGGTCGTCGACGTGAAGTCGATGTTCATCGATATCGGCGCCGACAGCCGGGAGGAAGTATTCTCCTACGGTATCCGGCCCGGACAGGCGATCGTGCCGGTATGTCCGTTCACTCCCATGGCGAATCCCAAAAAGATCATGGCCAAAGCTTGGGACAACCGGTACGGGGTCGGGCTCGCGATCGAGCTTGCCCGCGAGCTGAAGGGCAAGAAGCATCCCAACGTCGTCTATGCCGGAGCGACCGTGCAGGAGGAAGTCGGCCTCAGGGGAGCGCGCACGGCGGCGAATCTCGTTCAGCCCGATCTTTTCCTGGCGCTGGATGCAAGTCCCGCGGCGGATGCGACCGGGGACCGCAATGCGATGGGACAGCTCGGCAAGGGCGCTCTTCTGCGCATTCAGGATCCCGGCATGATCACGCATCGCGGCCTCGCTGAATTCATCCGGGAGACAGCGGAGGACGGCAGCATCAAGTATCAGTATTATTTCTCCCAAGGCGGAACGGATGCGGGGCAGGTCCATCTGTCCGGCATCGGCGTGCCTTCTGCGGTCATAGGCCTTCCGGCGCGTTACATCCATACGGCGGCATCCATCATGCACATCGATGATTATGCGGCAGCCAAGGAGCTTTTGTTCGCGCTCGTGCAGAAGCTCGACAAGAGCGCTTTTGAATCCATTCTGGATCAATAGTCCCCTATTTCGGAAAGCCATCTCCCTTTGCAGCGGAGATGGCTTTTTTGCTGTCGACAGGACTGGATGATTGGTCGAAAAGGGAAAATAATTCCAATGAAGCGCAATTATTGTTTAACGTATTAATTTTATATTGCGTTAAAGCGTTGCATCAAAAAACAATGAAAATCATAAAAAAGTATTGGAAAAAATAATGGTTTAAAGCTGTCCTCCAGACTAGTTTCGAATGGTAAAAAAATTCCCGTTTTTTGAGACATTTTGTTTGTTTATCCCCTAAAACGCATACTATCTACAATTCTACTTCCCTTTTTAAAGATGCCACGGACCTTACAGCGGCTTGATTGTAAGCGCTACCCCAATAAAAAGAATCTATGAATAAATATGCAGTTAATAAAATTTTAATTATTTTCAGAACAATCTATATTCGGACGTTAAAAACCGTGCTACAATTGGAACCGGAAATGACATGTTTTGGCTAGAGCCAAGGAGGAATGTGGAGTGGCAGGTTCATTCAAGTGGAAAACCTTGCTCGTGGGTGTGTCCGTAATGGGGGTTTTGGTTGCAGGTTGCTCCAGCAACAGCAACAACGGCAGCAACAGCAATTCCGGCGCAAAGACAAATACGCCGGCATCGACAGCACCGGCTGAAAACACGGCTGCGAACGCAGGCGCGACAGATCCGGCCGGTCCTAAAAAGGGCGGCACGCTGACGGTCGGAACGTTCTCGGACATCAACACGACCAACCCGATTTATGTTGCCGACACTTCTTCCGGCGACGCGGCTTACTTTATGTATTCCAACCTTCTGGACTATGACAAGGACGGCAACATCGTAGCAGAGCCTTGGTCCCTGCTCGAAAGCCTTCCGGAAATTTCGGAAGACAGCAAGACTTATACGGTCAAGCTGAAAGCCAACGCGAAATGGAACGACGGTCAGCCGGTAACGGCGGACGACATCGCTTTTACGTTCAACACCATTAAGAATCCAGAAGCTGCTTCCCCTGGCATCAGCTCGTACGACAAGGTGGATAAAGTTGAAGTAATCGATCCGCAAACGGCTAAGATTACCTTGAAATCCGTCTACGCTCCATTCATCAATGTACTGGTCTCCAGCATTGTTCCTTCCCATGTTTTGAAGGACATTCCGCTTAAAGAACTGGAAAAGAACGCATTCGGCACCGATCCTGCCAAAGCTGTGACAAACG
>NZ_CBRA020000077.1:0-13981 GCF_000469945.2 Paenibacillus sp. P22
ACCGAGTTCTGGAGCGGAATCGCCGCAGCGCTGCGGGCGGCGGACCGCCGTTAAGCGAGGCGCCTAGAATATCGATCAAGCCAGCCGCATGCCAGCGGCTGGCTTTTTTTGTGCTTGTTCCGCTTCAATTCGAAGTCATGAAGAGGCTCACCGCTTCATATAGTAGCTTGTCGAAGAAATAGGGGGTGACGCSGTCCRKGCGGCGGTGGAGGCTTCGGCGGCGGAGGCCGTGGACCTGGAGGCGGCGGCGGAGGCCGTCCGTTCAACAAGTCCGGCGCAGGACGTCCTGCTTTTGGCAAGCCCTCCTTTGAGGATAAGATGTCCCGTTTCCTAAAAGACAGCGAAGAACGGATCTCGTCGCTCAAGAAGAATACCGAAGGCAAACGCGGCGGACGCGGAGCCAAGCGGGTCTAACAGCAATTGGACGGATAGACCCCGGAGAACAGAGCCCTTATTGGGGCTCTGTTTTTTTGGCGTTTCGAGGGCTTCAGAGATGCTTCGGTTTCCCGTTCTAGGGGATGGCGACTAGAATTTTGGATTTGCAGCGACAGCCTATCGGCATGGCAATGAATACTGAGCCCTTAGACCCTATAAAGTTCCCTTGTTTATTCCAAAAGACCTAACGGAGGCTCCCGATTCTGACGATGATAGGGAATATAGCATCAACCAGATTGCGGAGGTTATCATCATGCGCAAACCAGGCGGCAGCGGGGGAGAAGAAGGATTCACTCTGGTCGAAATCATGGCCTCGATCGTGATTCTGTCGGTCGTTTCGTTGACGCTGAGCGGGTTTTTCATTCAAGCGATGTCTTATTCCAAGCACAACCAGAGCAAGACGATCGCCGTTCAGCTCGGGCGCAATGCGCTCTCTTATCTTCAGAAGCAGCCTTTCCAGCCGCTCAAGGATTATCTCTCCAAGGCGGAGGACGGCGCTTCGCTCCGGATTCTAAGCGGCGAAGCCTGTTCAAGTCCATCCGGAAAGGAAGCATGCCAAGGACTGGCGAAAAATCCGGCCGTCCTCCAGCAGGTGCTGCATCCTGCCATCAACGGAGTTCTGTATACCGTGTCGGTCCGTTATCAGGATAGCCTTGCTCCCGGACTCCAGCTGATCCCGGACGAGCTGGATGAAGTTCGCAAGGGCAATGGAACGCAGAGCCGGATCGACCGATACCTGCTTCCTGTCATCGTGACGGTCGCTCCGGCTTCGGGAAGCCCCGGCGATAGCGTGGAAGTGGAGGGGTATTTGACCGATGAAACGATTCGTTGACCGTCTCCGCAAGGAGGATGGAGGGTTTACGCTGATCGAGCTGATCGCCGCTCTCAGCCTGCTGTCGGTTGTCCTGGGCGTTATCTACGCGACGATTACGTTCGGGATGAGCTCCTATGAGCGGGTGAAGATTCAGAATTCCTTGCGCGATGAAGGCGATCTGGCCATGACGGCCATTATGACCAAGCTGTATGCATACGGTCCGGCCAAGCTGGCGCAGCTGGATGCCGGCAGCGGCGTCAGGCTGATTCCCGCTTTTGCAGAAACGCAAGCGGAAGTCGTCCGTATCGGCAAGGATGCCAATGGCAAAGGAACGTTGTTTATAGGGAAAAATCCAGCCGTGCTCGAAGAGACGGATTCCGGAGACGCTTTGGATCTGACGTCTTCGCTCGTGACAGAGGGAGAAGCCTCCTCCTCCATCCTTCTGGGCTGCGAGGACGGAGGCAAGGAATGCGCCAGCGGCCTGCTGACGATCCGATTGAGATTGCTGCAATCATATGGGGGGAGGGATTACACGCTTGATTTGGAGAGCCGGTTCGGATTCTAGAAGGCGTGCCCTTCACCTAAGCGACGATAGGGGTTCGTCGCTGCTGCTCGTCGTCTTTCTTATTCTCCTGCTTACCATGCTCGGAGTGGCCGTGCTGGGAGCCGCCCTTGGAGGGGCGATGCGGACGGAGCGCAGCGAGGAGAACGTGCAGAGCCTTCATCTGGCCCAGAAGGGGCTGGACGAGGCGATCGCCGCCATCTATGAGAGGTTCAACAACCGGACCATCGATCCCGATGATCTCGGCAACCAGCTGACGAGCTTTACGAAAAGCTTCAACGAGCAGCTTGGAGATATGAAGGGCGGCAGCAAGCTTGATGCGGCGGCCCCGCCATTTTACCAGGTTGTCAGCGTACGCTGCACAAAAGAAGAAGAGGGGTCGGGGCGCTGCCTTCCTCCAGGATCGGGCGGCGCTGCGGCGGATTATCAATACTCGCTGACTGTGACGGCCGAAGCTCAGGTTGATGGAGCCCTTCGCCGGCTGCAGCAGGTCATCGTCCTCGATACGTATCCGGACTTTCTGAAGTACGCATTCGGTTCGGAAGGCCTGCTGACGGTTCACGGCGCGCCTTATTTTATGGGCAATCTGTATGCCGGCCAAGGCTTAAGGATGAACGATGCCGCAGAGTTCATTTATCAGTCGGTAGAGCGGACGCAGAAGTCGCAGTTCATGTATCTGAAGCCGAAGCTCGGCGTGAATGGGAATCCGGTCGACGGTTCCGGCAGATTGATTACCGGCAATCCGCAAAATCTTTATTATGGCTATGGCCCCACATATGGAAGCGGAGTTCCCGGCGGGTACATTCCTTTCTACGACAAAAGCTTGAATGGGACCATCACGTCCGCGGAGAAGGCGGTTACGCATGGGCTTGCAGATGTCATTGATCCGATGCCGGCTCAGAAATTCGTGTCCATCGACGTGCTGAGCTCCTTCTTGGACAAGGTGGGGGATTCGCTCGGAGACCGGAGCGAGAGGGGAGAGCTGGCGTACAGGCTGGATCGGACGGTTATTCAAAATGTCTATGCCGCCGGGCAGGCGCCGGGTTTGGTCACGAAGCTGCGAAAAGATTATGCCGGCTCCTATGAGGACTTGAAGAGCATGCCGCCGCTTCCGCTAGAACCCGTTATGCCCGATATTCTTCTTCAACCGCCGCCTCAGGAGCCGAATCCCGCTCCCGATGCGGGAGATGCGGCGGAAGGCGGAACGGGGACCGGAATCCCGGTCGCTGAAGCTCCAGCAGATCCGGCTTGGGACGAGTATGAGGCCGCTCTCGCAGAGTATCAGCAGATGCTGGAGACGTACAACCAGGAAATGGATGATTATAACCGTAAAATCGATGTGCTCGGGGGCAAGCTGGCCACGATAGGAATGAGAACCGAAACCGTGAAGCGTCCCTCCTCAGCGATTATCGACGGTCCCCTGGTGCTCGGTCCCAACTTGAAATCGATCGACTTCGCCAATAAAGGGCGCAGCAACTGGCTGATCGTAAACGGCGATCTTATTCTTCAAGGGAATAAGGAGGATGCCGCCGACAAGCTGCGGCTGCGGGGCAATCTGCTCGTGACAGGCAATGTCGAGATTTCAGGCCAGGTAGATGTGGATGCCACCATCTTGGCGCTGGGACGCACCGATATACGCGACGCGGCGATCCGGGGATTGAAGCTCTCGGGAGATACAAGCAAAAGGGAGCTCGTGCTCATCGGTCTCGGACCTATCGGCCTGTACCGGGTCGATTCGTTCCAGCGGCTGGACGAGCAGGGATACGATTCGGCGGCGGAGCGCGAGCGCCAGGTGCTGGACGCATTCTTGTACACGGACAGCTCGGCGAGCCTATATGGGGTCGGCAGCGCTTTCTGGCTGAACGGCGGCTTCTTTTCCAAAGGCAATCTGACGCTCAATGCGACTCTCGGCTCCACGACAGAGAACGCCGCGGAGGGCCGGCTGATCTTTGCGGAGCAATCAGGCTTGAATGAGAAGCAGGCGCGTTTCATCATCGAATACAACGATCAAGTCTTTGCCCATCAGAATGTCGCTCTGCCGCGAGTGAACAAGGTCCGGCTGACGACGGGACCGCTGAAGCTGCTGAAGCATTGAGAGAACGGACAGAAAAGAACCCGGAAGGCTCGCTGCCTTCCGGGTTCTTTGGTATTTGGGAGATTCGTTGGCTCTGCAGACCTTTTATTCCATCGGGATGATCGCGATAGCGATTGGAAGCAGCGGCTCCCATGTTCAGCCGGGGTCTCAGCTTGGTTCCCGCTCCACCGGAATATCAGGCAGCGGCTCTGCCAGCGGCATCAATTAATACCGGTCGCCGGCCGGAGCGGATACGGTCACCTGGACGCTGCGCTTGATGCCGGTGTTGCCGTATGTTGCGGTCAATGTGGCCGATCCTCTATTTTTGGCTTTGACCAAGCCGTTCTCGACGGCAGCGACATTGACATTGCTGCTCGTCCAGACGAGCTGGGAGCTGACCCGCTCGAAGTAGGACTTGTCCGGCAGCACGGTCAGAACCTTGTCGAGTCCCTTGGTGTCATTCTGGGTCATGGCTAGCGTTTGCGGCAATCGATAATCGACAACGGCCATGGTTTTGGTTTTGAACGGAACGTAGCCTGCGTTCAAGGCAATCTGTGCCTTCAGCGTCACGGAGCCGGGCGACAGGCCGGTTATAGCCGCATGATTGCTGTCCGGAGTTATGCGGACCCTCGTCTCGCCCGATGAGACCAGCCATTGCAGCTTGCCTAGCGGAAGGGATTCTCCAGCTGCCCAGCTTGCCGTCGCTGTCGTGGATTGGCCGACAAGCAGCAGATCGCCGATGCCGGCGATCTGGAGCTGAGGCTCCAATACGGTTACGGCCAATTCGCGTCTAATCGTTCCTCCGGTTTCAAGATTGGCCTGATATCGGGCTTGAATGGTGGCAGTACCCTTGCCGACGGCCGTCAAGACGCCATTGTCGTTGACTTGAACAACGTTGGCGTTGCTGCTTGTCCAGCTGATATCCGGGACAATTGTGGAAGCCTGGGCATTCGGCATGACGCTCAGGCCGTTGTCTTTGAGAGACAGCTTTTCTCCCTTAATCATCGGAGAGAGCTCCTCCAGCCTGAAATCGACAACGGTAAACGTCTTGGTTGCGCTCGCCGGCGCTGCATCTTCATCCGATAAAGGCACGGATGCTTGGACCTGTACGGTTCCGGGCGCCTTTGCCGTCAGCGAGGCTTGTCCCGGATGGCCGGCGGAAGGATTCAGGCTGGCCGTCGAATCGGAGCCGCTAGCCAAGGACCAGCTCAAGCCATCCATCGAGCGGCCGTTCTCCGGGTCCATCCATCCGGCTTGGAGGGTCAGCGACTGTCCTGGCGCAAGTCGATCCGCAGGGGCATCGAGGCTGAGCTGCGGTGCTTGGACCGTTACCTTCAAGCTGCGGGTGATCAGCCCGCCTGCCGCTCCGTTAGCCCGGTAGGATGCCGTCAGCGTCGCTATGCCCTCATTTAAGCCCGTGAGGCTGTAGCCGTCTTTGGGGCTGGCTGCGACTCTCGCAATGGAGCTGTTGCTGCTCGTCCATACGATGCCGGCAAGGATATCGGCTTTCAAGCTATCGGGATTCGCTTCCTGAATCAGCGAATTCAAGCTGGCAAGCCGATCTCCTTTGCTCATTCGATATGCATCCTTGGTTTGGAAGTCCACAATGGCAAAAGATCTCGATGCTTCCGTAGTGTAGGCTTCGCTCATAGGGAGCGATGCCTTGAGCGTGCCGGTTCCGGGCTTCAGCGCGGTCAGCTCAAGGCTGGATGGAGCTGACCGCTCCGTTTTAGCCAAGCTTGAAGGGGAGGATTCCAGCGACCAGACCAGCTTGGCAAAATCGAGATTTACGGTCGGATTCGATGATCCGACGGCAGCGGTCAGCGATTGGTTGACTGCAATACGGTCATACAGCCCCGACAGCTTGAGTCCGGGATCGATGATGGCGATGTCCTTGTACAGCGTCAGGGCGAATCCCGTTTCCATTCGCAATGCTGCCGAGGCCCGGACCGGATCCGTGGTCGGCTTGAGCGCTGCAAACGATGCCCCTGAAGAGGTCCCGCTAGAGATGGAGCCGCCTTGTCCGGTAGACCAAGCTGCCGAATAGGCGGGCACGCTTGTACTGGACGGCCAACTCACTGTCAGCGGAGTCGTTTCTCCCGGCAGCAGGCTGTTCTTGCCGGACTGGAGCGACGGTGCGGCGGCAATGGAGATATCCATAGTCCGGACGTTCAGCGTGATGATTTCGTTATTGCCAAGCTTTTGACGCGTCTCCAGCCGCAAGATGCCTCTTCCGGCCTGTGATGCGGCCAGCCGCTTGCTTTGAGTCGAGCTGCCGGAAAGCGAGGAACCGGCTGCTCCAGCTGTCGGAGTCCATGACCAGAGGTAATCGATCGGCCGCGCGGCCGCGTCCACAGGCTGAACCGATCCCCAGACGCGGGACCACTCGGCAAGATTGTCCCCGGTCACAATGACGGAAGGCCCGCTCAGCCTCAGGTCCGGTTCCGTGACGGCAATCGTGACGGTCTGGCTGGTGTAGGTATGCAGATTGGTTTTTACGGTGGCGGAGACGACATATTCGCCAGGCTGCGTCGGATACAAAGCGCCGGTCCAGGTTTTATTGTCCGTGCCTTTCTTCTCCTCCACGCCCCTGTCGCCTTCCCTCTGAGGAGTCACCGACCATTCCACTCCCGCGGCGCTTACGATTTCACCGGTTGATTTGAGCAGGGATGCCTGCAGGCCGATCCGGCTGCCGAGCACGTATCGCAGCTGTCCGTCGGCAGTAGCGATCGAAAGGCCCGTCTGGATGACCCGGACCGTCGCCGAGGAGCTGATGCCTGTAATGCCGTCCGTTACGGTAATGACGGAGCTGGAGTTCTCCTTGAGCCCGGTCACCGTGCCGTTGTCGTTGACGATGACGGCATTTGGATTGCTGGATGTCCACGTAAGCCGAGACAGCGTCGCGTCGGCGGGATCATAGGAAGGGAGCAGCTTGTAGCTGTCTCCTTTGCCCAGCTCGGCTCCGGTGATCTCCAGCCTTGTCAGCGGCACGACCGCCTCCAGCGACACCGCATTGAATGAGGCCTCTGAAGCCGTCAGCTGCCCGATGTTGCGGAAGCCGAGCGATGCGGAGCTGAGGGAATAGCTTCCCGTCTGCAAGGCTTTGGCGGTCAGGGAGAAGGTTACGGGGCTCGCCGAGTACAAGGTTCCGGACGCATCCGGCCGGTACTGAATATCGGCCAGATTGCCGCTAATCGTATAGCCCTCGGCCAAGGTGCCGGTTTTGGAGAAGCCGGCCGGGAGGCCGCTCACCTCGATGTTCGCCGGCAGCTTCTCCGTGAAGGTCGGGGAGGCGATGACCATCCGGCTCTCTTCGCCCTGACGGTTCTGCACCGGCTGCGGCAGGATGCGATAGTTCAGCTGAAAATCCTTGCCCCGAACGGCCATCGATTCCTTCAACAGGCCATCGATGCTTCTGGAAACCTGGAGATCCGCCGATACGACCCGAATCTTGACCGGGATGACGACCTCCGATTTGGCTCCCTGCTTGTCCTGCACCGAAAATTTGACCTCGATATCTCCGCCCTTCGGGAGAGGATTGGGATACGATTCCGAGATCAGAGCTCCCGAGAGCGCCTGGCTGGACTGGTATTTGGTTTCCGTGACCTTTTTGCCGTCCTTGGTGTAGGTGAATTCGACCTTGGCCTGCAGCTTGCGGTCATTGAGATCCAGATCCTCCGGCGTGAAGCTCACCGGAATGTTCTGATAAGCCGGTATGATGTTGTCGGCGGCCGCGCTGTAGGCGACCGGAAGCTGCACGTTCAGATCGGGCTTGTGGTTGGACCCCATGTAGGCCCGGTACATCGTGTTGACGAACAGCTGCTGCTCCCACTCCGGGAATGTGCTCGCTCCGGTCGTGAAGTTGTGTCCCGTGCCGGAGTAGGTCACGTTGCCCTTGGAGTAGGTGTAGTAGTGGTTGTAGCTGTCCTCGGGATCCCGGATGTTCGAGCCGCTGCCGCCGGTGATGTTGTACCAGGGCACGACGTCGGGATCTTCCAGGTCCAGCATGAAATACTGGTCATGCGTGCTGGCGACCTTGGGCGTCCTTGCCTTGCCGCCCGAGTCGGTGAGCAGATTGAAAGGGAACCGGGTGAGCAGGCCGTCGTTCACGTTCTGCACCGTGGTGGATGCGAGCCTCGCGTTGAGGCCGATATTCGTGTACGTGCCGGTCTGGCCGGTGCTTTTCTTGAAATTGCTCGTCCAGACGTTGTCGGTCGTGCCGCTGCTTATGTAGACGGTGTCGTGGGTGAACATGACGCTCTGGCCCGTCTTGATGAAGGCGTTGACGGCGTCCGCAGCCGGCTGGGAGATGCCGGCGCTGCCGTTGTACGAATCCTTGAAGCCGAAGATCAGCATGTCGTAGCGGCCGCTGATCTTGTCGTAGCTCGTTTCGGAGCCGGCCTTGTTGAAGCTCGTCATGTCGGTCGTTCGGATGGAAATGCTGTAGTCCTCGGACGACAGGAAGCTTTGGGTCAGGACGGAGTTCTGAGTGAGCGCGCTGTACGTGTTGCCGTTGGGCATCACCTGAAGAACGCTGATCTGCGTCAGCTTGTCCCGATAACGGATGACTCCGGACTCGTAATCCTTCAGGCCGCTGTCGGTGTCGACCAGCTCAAGCTTCCAATAGTAGAGGCCGGAGAAGCCGCTCGGCATGCGGAAGCTGAGCTGGCCTGCCGAGCCCGCTGCGTCCGAGGAGGCTACGATCTGATCCGTAACGTAAGGAAGGGAAGAGTCCTGGTTCAGGTACAGATTGGCCCGCAGGCCGGAGCGTGCAGGCTTGTCGTATTGAAACGTCAGCACGTCGCCCGCTCGGTAGATCTTGTCGGGGTTCAGCGTATAGTTGACCGGCGACGATGTCAGCTTGAGCTGCGGACGTTTGTCCAGCAGGCTGATGTATTTGGTCTGGGCCAGAGTGGAGCCTAAATTCTTGAGGCCGTTTGCGTCCAGGTACAGCACATTTTCCCGTTTGCCGGACGGGGTGTTGTAGGGGCTGAATTTCTCATAAAGGACGCCTGGATTGGGAGCCCCGGCCTTGCCTTGATAGAGCAGCCCGTTTTTCGTGGCGCTGTCGCTGTAGAGCAGGACGAGCAGGCCTTTGTTGACGTAGCCGTCAATAAGAGCCTGGGCTTTCAGGCGTGTAATGTCGTTCAGGATATCCTTCGTTTTATGCGCCTTGTCCCGGTCGTCGTTGCTGGTCAGCAGGCCGAGGCTTTCGGGGTTGTATAGTCCCTTGCCGATATAGACCGCATCGTACAGGCCGTCGATGTCGGTCCGCATCGCGACGAACTTCTTCATGGAGAAGGTATCGACCTTGTAGCTGGACCCCAGGCTGAGGTCGGTCGTGCCGGAATCGGTGATTTCCAGGATGCGCCATGGGTCGGCTGCGCTGGCGGCGGAAGCTGTGGAAGGAGCTTGGCCAGGCGGAAGCGGAAGGCATTGGATCAGAAGGAGCAGGATGAGCGAATAAAAGACGAGGGCGCGCCGACGGCGTGTCATGATAAATTCTCCTTCCGAATGTCGAGAATTTTATAGGAAATATAGACTAATTTAGGTATCTAAGATTATAATTCAAATGCCTAAATAAGGATATATTTCGGCAAAAAATAGTTCTAGATAGCTGATATCCCCTTCAAATCAGAAGTAATTATGAGAAAATATAACGATATATCAATATTCTCTAAATGTTATTTCACATTCCGTCCTGAAAATAGAGTTAAATTTCAGACCTAAGACCTAAAAAAAACGATTCCAATTGCCGAATCACTACTACATAGAGCAACGGACGGAGGGCGGAGCAGGCATGAGCATGGGGAAAAAGAGGCTGGGCGACCTGCTTGTGGAGAGCGGCGTCATTACGGAGGCGGAGCTTCAGGAAGCGCTGCGAGAGCAGGGGAAATCCAAGCAGAAGCTTGGGGACCTTCTGATCGCGCAGGGATATATTACGGAGCAGCAGCTCATCGAAGTGCTGGAGTTCCAGCTTGGCATCCCGCATGTCAGCTTGTTCAAATATCAGATCGACCCTTCGATCGCCCAGATCATTCCGGAGAGCCTTGCCCGCCGCTATCAGGTCATTCCGCTGCATAAGGAAGGCGGCAAGCTGATGGTCGCCATGGCGGACCCGCTCGACTACTTCGCGATCGAGGAGCTGCGGATGAGCACCGGCTTCCGGATCGAGCCGGCGATCTCCAGCAAGGAGGAGCTGAACCGGGCGATCGCCCGGTTCTACGGCTTGCAGGATTCCATGAGCCAGATCATGGGCGACCTGCCGCTGCAGGAAGACATCGGAGAAATGGAAATCACCGACGAGGACTCACCGGTCGTGCGCCTGGTAAACGGCATGATTCAGCAGGCGGTCCAGCTCCAGGTATCCGACATCCACGTCGATCCCGGCGAGAGCCAGGTCGTCATCCGCTACCGGATCGACGGCATGCTGCGTTCGGAGCGGGTCATTCCGAAGCAGATGCAGGGCTTCATTACGGCACGTCTCAAGATCATGGCCCGGCTCAACATCGCGGAACGCCGGCTGCCTCAGGACGGACGCATCAAGATGCAGGTGGATTACCGCACCGTCGATATCCGCGTCTCGTCGCTTCCGACGATACACGGCGAAAAGCTCGTGCTCCGGATTCTGGATCTCAGCGTCGGCGTCAAGGGCATCGACCAGCTCGGCTTCAGCGCTCCGAACTACAGCCTCTTCAAAGGCATGGTGGAGTCGCCTTACGGCATCGTGCTTCTGACCGGGCCTACCGGCAGCGGCAAAACGACGACCCTCTACTCTGCGCTCCAGCATCTCAACAAGGACAGCGAAAACATCATCACCGTCGAGGATCCGGTCGAGTACCAGCTTGACGGCATCAACCAGGTCCACGTCAATCCGGCGATCGGCCTGACGTTCGCGGCCGGCCTGCGCTCGATTCTCCGGCAGGATCCCAATATCGTCATGGTCGGGGAAATACGGGATTCGGAGACGGCGGAGATCGCCATCCGCGCCTCGCTCACGGGCCATCTCGTGCTGTCGACGCTGCATACGAACGACGCGGTCAGCACGGTGACCCGGTTCCGGGACATGGGCATCGCCCCTTACCTGATCGCCAGCTCGCTCGTCGGCGTCGTCGCGCAGCGGCTCGTGCGCCGGGTGTGCCCCGACTGCAGGCAGGCGCATGCGCCGACGGAGCAGGAAGCCATCCTGCTCCGCAGCTACGGCGTGGAGACGGATACGCTGTATCGCGGCGCCGGCTGCGGCAGCTGCAGCAAGACCGGCTACCGCGGACGGATCGCCATCCACGAGGTGCTGGCCGTCTCGGACGAGCTGCGCCGGATGATCGGCAGCGAGGCGTCGGTGCTGGAGCTGCGAGCCGCTGCGGAGCGGGCCGGGCTGACAGGCCTGCTGCAGGATGGCATGGAGAAGGTGCGTCAGGGTCTGACCACGCTCCAGGAGGTCATGCGCGAGGCGGTCATGCAGTAAGAGCAAGAGGTCTTCTTTAAGAAACGAAGAGGCTCCGCGTTGTCGACATGGGGAACGGGAAGGAACCGAGAAAGAGCATGAGACAGGAGAGATGGCGATGAAGCAGCCGCTGGACAGGATGCTGGAGCTGCTTGGCGAAGCCCGCCGCAGAGGAAGCTCCGATCTTCATTTGTCGCCTGGCGCGCCTCCGATGCTGAGGACGGCCGGACGGCTGGAGAGCTGGGGAGCGCCGCTCACCGCTGCGGAGGCGGAGGCGATGATCCTGCCGCTGCTCGGCAGCGGGATGGAGACCAGCCTCCGCGAGCAAGGCGAGGCCGATCTCGCTTATGAAGCCGATGGGACGAGGTTCCGCCTCCATGCGTTCCGGCAGCGGGGAGGCATCAGTCTCGCCGCGCGGGTCATCCCGGCCTCGGTGCCTTCGCTGGAAGAGCTCGGAGTGCCGGCCGTCGCCCGGGAATGGGCGGAGCGCCGCCAAGGGCTGCTGCTCGTCACCGGTCCGACGGGAAGCGGCAAGTCGTCCACGCTGGCTTCGTTGATCGGACATATCAACCGGACGTCGAGCCGCCATATCGTGACGCTGGAGGATCCGGTCGAGTACGTCCATCCCCATGGAAAGTCCCTGATCGATCAGCGGGAGGTCGGAGTCGACACGGCCAGCTTCGAGAGCGGACTGCGCGCGGCGATGCGGGAGGCGCCGGATGTCATCCTGGTCGGCGAAATGCGCGATCCGGAGACGATGGCCGCCGCTCTGACGGCGGCGGAGACGGGCCATCTCGTCCTGTCGACGCTGCATACGGCCGACGCGCCGCAGACGGTGGACCGGATCATCGATTCGTTTCCGGCATCCAGGCAAGGGCAGATCCGCTCCCAGCTCGCCTCGCTGCTCATTGCGGTGCAGTCGCAGCGGCTGCTGCGGCGCGCGGACGGCACGGGCCGTCTGTGCGCGGCGGAGATCATGGTGAATACTCCGGCGGTGGCGAACCTGATCCGGACGGAGAAGGTGCATCAGCTCCGCAGCGTCATGCAGACCGGCAGGGCGCAAGGCATGTGCACGCTGGAGGGGAGCGTGCGGACGCTGCTCCAGCAGGGATTGGCCGATCCGGCGGAAGCCAGGGCTTATTTGAGCGAAAGGGGCGAGTGACGCTTGGCGCAATTTCAATATCACGTCAAGAGCGGCAGCGGCAAGCAGCTGAAGGGCATGCTCACGGCGATGGACAAGCCGTCCGCCATGGAAGAGCTGCGGCGGCGCGGCCTCATCGTCCTTTCGCTGGATGAGCATCGGAACACCGTCCTCAACATGGACATCTATATCGGCAATCCGGTCAAGACGGCTCACTTCATCGTCTACTGCCGCCAGTTCGCCACCCTGATCCGCGCCGGAGTCACCATCGTGGATGCGACCGAGATTCTCGCTCAGCAGACGGAGAGCAAGGCGCTGCGCAAGGCTTTGCAGGATGTGCACTCCGCCCTGCTGAGGGGCACCTCGTTTTCCCAGGCCGCGCAGGATCACAAGCGGATTTTTCCGGTCATGTTCACGAGCATGATTCGGGCCGGCGAAGAATCCGGCGACCTGGAAGGGACGCTTGAGAGGCTGGCGACCTTCTTCGAGAAGGGGCATGTGACGCGGGAGAAGATCAAGTCGGCGCTCACGTATCCCGTCATTGTCGGCATTCTGGCGATCGCGGCGGTCGTGTACCTGCTGAAGGCGATCGTGCCGCAGTTCGTCGCGATGTTCGAGTCGATGAACGCGGAGCTGCCGGCGATCACCAAGATCGTCATGGGGATGAGCAAAAGCGTCGAGAACCAGTGGTACATCTGGATCCTCGTCGCGATCGTGCTTGTCGGCGGGGTATACGGCATTTCGCGGACGGAGCGGGGCGGCTACGGTCTCGATTACCTCAAGCTCAAGATGCCGGTATTCGGCAAGCTGCAGCAAAAGGGCGCTATCGCCCAGGTATCGCGAACGCTGTCCTCGTTGTATGCAAGCGCGGTTCCGATGCTCCAGTCTCTCCACATCGTGGAGGAGGCGGTCGGCAACCGGGTCATTGCCGGGTATCTGCGCAAATCGGCGGACTCGTTGAGGCGGGGCAACCCGCTGTCGGAGCCGCTCAAGAAGGCATGGGTGTTCCCGCCGCTGGTGACGCAGATGATCGCGATCGGCGAGGAGACCGGGGCGCTCGACCAGATGCTCGCCAAGGTGGCGGACTTTTACGAGATGGACGTCGACAACACCGTCGACCGGCTGAAGTCGCTGATCGAACCGCTGCTGATCGTGTTCCTGGCGGGAATCGTAGGGCTGATTGTCGCGGCGATCATGCTGCCGATGTTCAGCTTGTACGGGCAGATGGGATAGACAACAAGAATGAATGACATAGATGGATGGGCAGCTTGGAAGGCAAGGCGGGGCATGCAGTGAACCCTGATGCCCTTGAGAATGACAACAAAATGAATATGGGAGTGATCGAGATGACAGCAGTATTGAAACGTCTGAAGAAGGACGAGAAGGGCTTCACGCTGATCGAGCTTTTGGCGGTTATCGTTATTTTGGGTATTATTGCGGCGATTGCGATTCCTGTTATTGGAAACATCTTGAGCAAAAACAAAGAAAAATCGGATTTTCAAACTGCTAGA
>NZ_CBRA020000078.1:0-57407 GCF_000469945.2 Paenibacillus sp. P22
CATGTAGTCGGCCATTTGCTGGATGACGAAATCATGGGAAGCTCGATATCAAAGTCAAGGGAAGCGTCCATCCTTACGTCAGCCGCGGAGGTCTGAAGCTGGAGAAGGCGATCCGTGAATTCGGGCTTGATCTCGCCGGCCGCACGATGCTCGATATCGGGGCTTCGACAGGAGGGTTCACGGACTGCGCGCTTCAGCATGGAGCCGGGCACGTCTATGCGATCGACGTCGGGTACAATCAGCTCGATTGGTCGCTTCGCCAGGACTCGAGAGTGACCGTGATGGAAAGGGTCAATTTCCGTTTCATGACTCCCGAGGACATCCAGGGAGCCCGGCCGGATTTCGCTTCCATCGATGTATCCTTCATTTCCCTCAAGCTCATCCTGCCTCCGCTGTCGCAGCTGCTGGCTGCCGGAGCCGATGTCGTGGCGCTGATCAAGCCTCAGTTCGAAGCCGGCCGCGAGAAGGTCGGCAAAGCGGGCATCGTCCGGGAGCCTTCCGTGCACAGGGAAGTGCTGCATTCGGTGCTGGAAGCTGCGGACGCATCCGGCTTCGCTCTCGTCGGCCTGACGTATTCGCCGATAACCGGCGGAGAGGGCAACATTGAGTTTCTGGCGCGCTGGAAGCGGGCCGGCGGCGGGGAAATGGACGTTGAAGGAGCGGCCGGATGGTCGAGCGAGCAGATCGCCCAAGTCGTCCAGGAAGCCGGGGAGAGATTCGGCACGGGCAAATAAATTTCTTCCAGCCCCACTTTACAGACAAACGCATGTTCTGGTATTCTGGAAACAACAAACAAATGTTCGGGGATAATTCTCACTCTCCATGAAGGAAATGCGGCAGAAAAATCGAATTCATCCCTCACCGCCGCTTGCGGGAGGAGGGAAGATCGTGGATCTGTTCGTCATGGTTGCGGCAGCTCTGCTAATCGTCTATTGGGGGTACCGCGCCTTCTACAATTGGCTCCATCAGCCGCGAGGAATGAAGCGGCTTGTCCTGGGAAGAGGAGAACTGCTTGAACCTGACGATGCCCATGTGCTCTTTCTGGAATCACGGGGATATGAAGTGTTGTCCGGCAAGCACAAGGTTCCTATCGCCGTGGAATTGGACGGTCAGGAATTGTACAGCCGCCTCTACATCGATTATGTGGCGGAATGTGATGGACTTATGTACGCGGTTAAGATCAGCCGCGAGCGCCAGCCTATGGATTGGACGGGCAGCGGCCTGCGCGATCGGCTGCTGGTTTTCAGCCTGCTGATGCCGGAGCTGGAAGGCATTCTGGTCGTGGATCCGGCGGAGCGCTCGATAAGAACGGTCAAGTTCGATTTAGAAGATACCAAGAGGCCAAGAACAAGGGAGGCATAAGGGATGAAAGGTCTTCGTCATGTCAAGATCAGGGAGATCATCGGCAGGAGCGTCATCGAAACCCAGGACGAGCTGGTGGAAGCCCTGCGTGCGACCGGGCTGCAGGTGACCCAGGCAACCGTGTCGAGGGATATCAAGGAGCTGCAGCTCATCAAGGTGCCTGCCGAGGACGGCAGGTACAAGTATTCATTGCCGCAGGAGCAGCGCTTCGTACCCGTCAACAAGCTCAAGCGTTCCATGCTGGACAACTTCCTCGGGGTGGATCAGGCTGACAATCTGGTCGTCATGAAGTGCTTGCCCGGAACAGCCAACGGAATCGCTTCCCTGCTGGACGGCATGGAATGGCCGGAGATCATGGGAACGATTTCCGGCGACGATACGATTTTGATCATATGCCGCAAGAAAGAAGGCGGCAGCAAGATCGTCGATCTGCTGCTCGGCATGATGAACTAATACCAACTTTTACGGAACGAGGAGTGTGTCTTTATGCTTCGCGAATTGTCCATCCGCAATTTAGCCGTTATTGAAGAAGTCACGGTCGGTTTCCATGATGGTTTCCATGTATTGACCGGCGAGACGGGGGCCGGGAAGTCCATTTTGATCGATGCGCTCATTCTTTTGATCGGCGGCAGAGGATCGTCGGATATGGTCCGTTACGGATGCGACAAGGCGGAGATGGAGGCGACATTCGATCTTCCGGCCGGCCATCCGGTATGGAGGGCGATCGAGCGGCTTGGGCTCCAGGGCAGCTCGGAGGACCTGCTCATCATCCGCAGAGAGCTCTCCGCTCAAGGAAAGAGCTCTTGCCGGATCAACGGCAGCATAGCGAATCTGACGATGCTGCGCGAGGTCGGAGAGTGCCTGGTCAACGTTCATGGCCAGCATGAGCATCAATCCCTTTTGAAGAGCGAGCATCATCTCGAATGGCTCGACCTGTTCGCAGGCGAGAAGGTGGCCGGCTTGAAGCGCGAGTACCAGGCCGCCTTCTCCCGCTACGGCGAAGTCCGGCAGGCGCTCAAGAACGCCCAGGATACAAGCCGCCACAACATGCAGATGCTCGACCTCTACAAGTTCCAGCTCCAGGAGATCCGTTCCGCCGGACTCAAGAAGGATGAATGGGATCAGCTGCAGGAAGAGAAGGAGAAGCTTTCGCATTCGGAAAAGCTGATGTCCCATGCATCGGCTGCATACGGGCTGCTGTTCGATGGCGGGTCGCTTGAGGGCATCAGCTCGGCAATCGCCAAGCTTGAAGACATCAAGGCTTACGATTCGGCTGTGCTGGAGCCGCTGCTGGAACAGCTGAAGGGAGCGTTCTACCAAGCCGAAGACGCTGCGCATCAGCTTCGAGGCTATCGCGATTCCGTCCAGAGCGATCCGGAGCGGCTTGACGTCATCGAGGACAGGCTTACGGTCATCGGCGGCCTGCGCCGTAAGTACGGCGACACCGTTGCCGATATTCTGGCTTATTACAAGAAAATTAAACATGAAGCGGATCTGATTGAGAACAGGGATGAGCATATCCGGCAGCTGGAGGCGTCGCTCCAAAGCGCGCATGCGGAAGCGTCGGCGCTTGGAGAAAGCCTCTCGCAGCAGCGCTTTGCCGCCGCTGAGCTGCTGTCGGCATCGGTCGAGCTTCAATTGAAAGATCTCGGCATGAGCCGAACCGTTTTCCGCGCTTCCCTGCAAAGACAGCCGCAGGGCGACGGCTACCGTCTCGGCCTCAACGGCATCGACGAAGCCGATTTCCTGTTGGCTCCCAACCCGGGAGAGCCGCTCAAGCCGCTCAGCAAAATCGCTTCCGGAGGCGAGATGTCCAGAATCATGCTGGCGCTCAAAAGCATCTTCGCGGAGATCGATCAAGTGCCCGTACTTATCTTCGATGAGGTGGATACCGGCGTAAGCGGCAGGGCAGCGCAAGCAATAGCGGAAAAGATGTCGCAATTATCCGGCAAATGCCAGGTGTTCTCAATCACCCATCTGCCGCAAGTCGCCTGCATGGCGGATTACCATTATGAGATCAGCAAGGATGTCGTGCGCGACAGGACGGTCACATCCGTCAAGGAGCTGAGCGACCGCGAGCGAATCGAAGAGCTCGCCCGCATGCTCGGAGGCGTAGAGGTGACGGACAAAACCCGTCATCATGCACAGGAAATGCTGGTGCTGGCAGATCGTCAAAAAGGGGCCTGATCAAGGTATTCAGGGAATGTTTTATCGGACATAAATCAGGGGGGGCGGGGTACCTTATAGGTACGCAATTGGCGATTACCTTTCTCGTCAAGCGATGGAACTACAGGGAGCGTGAGATCATTGAGCGCCAACCAGCGGAAGCGGTGGTTCGGGTTAGTTCTTGTATTCTTCGTTTGCATGATCGGCATCTCCAGTCCGTTCCTGAATTATGCCTCATTCCCGAATGAGCTGCGATTATTCTCCGGGCAGATGAAACGACTGGATTACAACATGCCCGTTCGTGCGGACATGACCGTGGACTCCAACCTCATTCATGTGAACGGAAAATCCGAAGGAAGGCAATCGCTTGATTTGAATCGGCCTATATCCATTGCCGCTTCCAAAGAAACCGGCAAAGCCACGATGTCGTTGAAGCTGTTCGGCGCTATTCCCTTCAAGACGGTTCATGTCGATGTCGTTCCCGATCTGAAGGTCATTCCAGGAGGACAGACGATCGGAGTCAAAGTAAAATCCTCAGGCATTCTTGTTGTCGGCCATCATCTCGTTAAGGAAAGTCCGCAATCCAAAGTTTCTCCTGGAGAGCTTGCAGGCATTCGTTTGGGCGATTTGATCATGGAAATCAACGGCAAGCGCGTACGTGAAGTCAAGCAGGTCGCGGAATTTACCGAGACAGCCGGAGTCAGCAAGGAACCGATGAAACTGAAAGTCAAAAGGGCTGGAAAAATGATGGACATCGAGCTTAAGCCGGCTTACGACGCGGATGACCGCTCCTGGCGAATCGGGCTATATATCCGCGATTCCGCTGCAGGCGTAGGGACGCTGACGTTCTACGCGCCGGATCAAGGCGTGTATGGCGCTCTGGGACATGTCATTACCGATCTGGATACCGGCACGGCCATTGAAGTCGGGGACGGCCAGATCCTACAGTCCAATGTGACTTCCATCAACAAAAGCTTGAGCGGCGAACCGGGGGAGAAAAGAGCCCATTTCGTGAACGAAAGCCAGATTCTTGGCAACATCGAGCGCAATACGCCTTTCGGCATCTTCGGCAAGATGAAAGAAATGCCGGGCCATAGCTATCAATCCGAAGCGGTTCCAGTCGCTTTTTCGGAAGAAGTGGCCGAAGGGCCGGCCGAAATTCTGACCGTGCTGAGCGGACAGAAGGTCGAGCGGTTCAAGGTCGAGATTTCGCATGTGAGCAGGCAGAAAAGTCCGGCGACTAAGGGCATGGTCATCAAGGTTACAGACAAAAGGCTACTGGATTTGACGGGCGGCATCGTTCAAGGCATGTCGGGAAGTCCGATCATGCAGAACGGCAAGCTGATCGGAGCGGTGACGCATGTATTCGTAAATGATCCTTCTTCCGGATACGGATGTTTTATCGAGTGGATGCTTCAAGACGCAGGTGTTCTTCTTCAAACCTCGAACAGAGACCTTAAGGCAGCTTGATGCCTTGAGGTCTCTGTTTTTGTCGAATGATAAGGAACGGGGTCGCTAAATGTAGTAAAATAATTATTATACATTTATCGTTAGGAAAAATAAAGAAAAATAATATTCGACAGAAGGAATTCTATCAAAACTGTCGAAACGTTATAAGAGCAAAATGAGCAGCCGACCATCTCAGTTCAATTTGGAGGAGGACCAATCTTGGCTAAAATTGAAGTTTTGTTAGCGGATGACAATAGGGAATTTACGAACCTGCTTTCGGAGTACATATCGGAGCAGGATGATATGGAAGTGTCCGGCATCGCTTACAATGGCGAAGAAGTATTGCGTTTGCTCAGCGAAATGGAACGTATTCCGGATGTGCTTATTCTCGACATCATCATGCCTCATCTTGATGGTCTCGGCGTATTGGAACGTCTGCGCGAGGCCGGAATTCAACCGATGCCTAAAATTATCATGCTGACAGCTTTCGGCCAAGAGAACATCACGCAAAAGGCCGTACAGCTGGGAGCATCCTATTATATCCTCAAACCGTTTGACATGGAGATGCTGGCCAACCGCGTACGTCAGCTTGTAGGCAATTCTGCGGTCATGGCATCATCCGGCTCTTCGTTCTCCGCATCTTCGGTCATCAAGTCCAACGTAGTGCCGATTGCAAAAGGGAAAAATCTGGACGCCAATATCACCAGCATCATTCATGAAATCGGCGTTCCTGCACATATTAAAGGATATCAGTATTTGCGCGAGGCCATCACGATGGTGTACAACAACATCGAAATTCTCGGCGCCATCACCAAAACGCTGTATCCTGCCATTGCGGAAAAGTTCAAAACGACTCCTTCCCGCGTCGAGCGCGCTATTCGCCATGCGATCGAAGTCGCCTGGACACGCGGCAACATCGACAGCATCAGCCACTTGTTCGGCTACACAATCAACATCAGCAAGTCGAAGCCGACGAACTCCGAGTTCATCGCGATGGTGGCGGACAAGCTGCGGATCGAGCATAAGGTCAGCTAAGCCATCCGCTGCAGGATGAGACCGGATGGCATAAACGCTCCTTGCTGCTAGGCAGCTTGTGCATGGACAGCTGAGCTTTAAAAGAAGTTGTTCAGCAAGCGAGCGCAGGGAAGAATGGAATGGCTTTTCATGAAATCTTTTGGCTCGTGCATCAAAGGTTTCCGTAATTTTCTTGAAATAAAAGTTCATCATACTCTTGGCAACACCTAAAAGCTCTTCATCTCTTGAAAACCCAAAGCTCTTCATCCCTTAAAAAAACCAAAGCTCATCATTCATTGGTAAGATTAAAGCTCAAAGCTCATCATGCAGCACCAGAGCTCATCATACCTTGATAAAACAAAGAAGGCCGTTGGGCATTAAGCCGCAACGGTCTTCTTTTACCGGCACGAATGAAGACGCGGTTCCGCGTGCAGTCATTTTCGGCGGGAACTATTTCTTTTTGGAACGGGGCTTGGAGGATTTCTTGACTTTGGCCCGGGAGATGCTGGATCGATTGCAGCCGCAATTCTCGTGATGTTCATGATTCTCGTTGTTGGCAGAGCCTACATGTTCATCGCGGCAATTGTAGCGGTAGACGTCGCAACGGACGGGCACGCAGTGATGACGAGTAACGATATCGATGTTGTGGACGACTCTGACGAGCTGCGGATGATAGACATCGCGGTATACCGTTTGAGTAGGATCGACAACGGTCTCTTCAGGGCAATATGGACGATTCGGATGACAGGACATGCTTGCAACTCCTTTCCTGGCTGGATACTTGTATAGTACGAGTCAGGAAAAGGAATTGCTTGTGCCATCGCCTTGCGGGTCAAACGTTGGGTCTTGGCCGCTTCTTCTTGAATCTCGGAGCGACATAATTATGCTTGCGGTCGCGGAAGAAGATCCAGCCCCCGATGAAACCGATTCCGAGAGCAAACATGATGAACCCGCCGATGAAGGGCAGCCATTTGAAATGCGGAATGATGGAATCATTGCCGAGATCGGCAAAATATTCGAACGTGGAGCTTTTCATCTTCAGAAAACCGTAACAGGCTATGATTCCGGGAATGACAAGAATAAGAATAGCAATAAACCTGGATATGACCATTCTCATGGTGTTCTCTCCTTAATCAGGCCCAAACTCGGCTATATTCCTGACAAAGTTGCCTAAAATAAGCCTTTTTTAATGATACCGTTAAACCGCATGCTTGTCCATGCAGTGTTATTCGCGTTTTAAAAAAGGTACAATGGAGTCATTGCACTTTGATTGAAGGGGAACGATACGATGACGATTCAAGTAGATATTGCCGTGCTTGGCGGGGGACCAGGCGGATACACGGCTGCAATTCGAGCGGCGCAGGAAGGGAAATCCGTAGCGATCGTGGAGAGGGACCGAGTCGGCGGCACATGCTTGCATCGAGGCTGCATTCCAAGCAAAGCCCTGCTTCGAAGCGCGGAGGTGTACCAGTCGCTCCTGCATGCGGATACATATGGAGTCAAGGTCGACAAGAGCGGCATAAGCTTAGATTTCGGAGCCGTTCAGAGCCGCAAGGAAGCCGCCGTGGACCAGTTGTACCGCGGACTCCAGCAGCTGATGAAGAAACACGGCATCCAGATCGTACATGGCAGCGGGCGTATTGTCGGCCCGTCCATCTTCTCGCCCAAGAGCGGCACGTTGGCCGTCGAATTGGCGGACGGGGAGACGGAATCCGTCGTGTCCAAACAGCTGATCATCGCGACGGGCTCGCGTCCGCGGATATTGCCGGGTCTGGAGCCGGACGGCGGGAATGTCTTGAACAGCGACGATGCGCTTCGTCTGGAGTCGCTGCCAGCCTCGATGATTATTGTCGGAGGAGGCGTGATCGGGGTGGAATGGGCTTCGATGCTGACTGATTTCGGCGTCAAGGTGACGCTAGTCGAGACAGCCTCCCGCATTTTGCCCGGAGAAGATGCCGACGTCTCGGGAGCTTTAGCCAAAGCGTTAAAGTCTAGAGGTGCCGTCATCCATACCGACGCCGTCGTCATGCCTGAGACGCTGGATCGGCATTCGGCGGGAATTGCCGTCGATGCGCGGATCGGCTCCGCGACCGTCAAGCTCGAAGCCGAGAAGCTTCTGGTGTCGGTCGGCCGAGTAGCCAACGTCGAGGGCATCGGCCTTGAGAATACCGATATCCAGGTCAGCGGCGGCTGGGTCAAAGTGAACGGCAGCCTGCAAACATCGGAGCCTCATATTTACGCCATAGGAGACGTAACCGGAGGGGTGCAGCTGGCTCATGCCGCCGCTCACGAAGGAATCGCTGCCGTGGAGCATATTCTCGGCGAAAAGACGGCTCCGCCGGCTTCGCATCGGATTCCTCGCTGCGTATACAGCCATCCGGAAACAGCCTCGATCGGATATACGGAGGAGCAGGCTCGAGCATTGGGGCATGAGCCCAAGACCGCACGCCTTCCATTCGCAGCGGTCGCCAAAGCGATCGTGCAGGGAGATACGCAGGGCTTTGTCAAGGTCGTCGCGGATTCGACGACAGGAGACTTGCTAGGGGTTCATATCATCGGCGCTCATGCGACGGAGCTCATTGCCGAAGCGGCGCTCGCGCAGCTCGTTGACGCCGTGCCGTGGGAAGTCGGAGCGAGCATCCATCCTCATCCTTCCCTATCGGAAGCGTTAGGGGAAGCCATGCTGGCCGTGGACGGCAAATCGTTCTCCTTCTGACCTTCCAGCCGCTTTTGAGCGGCTGGAGTTTTCTTTTGCCCGAGACCGAGTTATAATGAGTATGATCAAGTATTAGTACCTGGTATTAAAACTAGGAGCAGAAGGAGGTTCATCCCATGAACCAACCACCTGTAGGCAGCTTGTCCCGTCACCGCGAGCTCGGATTGTCGGATGAAGATGCTGTTCAAATGTATGCGAAAATGCGCACGGCCCGAATGTTCGACGAGAGAGTCCTCTTGCTGCAGCGTGCCGGCAAAATCAATTTCCACGTATCCGGAATCGGCCAGGAAGCCGCTCAAGTAGCCGCAGCCTGGGCTCTTGACCGGGACCGGGACTATTTTCTTCCTTATTATCGCGATTACGGCTTCGTCCTCTCGGTCGGCATGACGCTGCGCGAGCTGATGCTGTCCGTTTTCGCCAAAGCCGAGGATCCGACGAGCGGCGGCCGGCAGATGCCGGGCCACTTCGGGCACAAGCGGCTGCGGATCGTCACCGGTTCTTCACCCGTGACGACTCAGGTTCCCCATGCGGTCGGCATCGCTCTGGCCGCCAAGATGAAAGGCGAGCAGAGAGTCAGCTTTGTGACGTTCGGGGAAGGCTCGAGCAACCAGGGCGATTTCCATGAAGGCTGCAACTTTGCGGGCGTCCACAAGCTGCCCGTCATTCTCATGTGCGAGAACAACCAGTATGCCATCTCGGTGCCGGTCCATAAGCAGCTGGGCGGCAAGGTGGCGGACCGCGCCATCGGCTACGGCTTCACCGGCCTGCGTGTAGACGGCAACGATCCGCTTGCAGTCTACGGCGTCGTCAAGGAAGCGCATCGCCGCGCGCTTGCCGGCGAAGGGCCGACCCTCGTCGAGGCGATGATGTACCGGCTGTCGCCCCACTCCACTTCGGACAACGATCTTGCTTACCGGACCAAGGAGGAAGTGGATGAGAACCGCGCCAAAGACGGCGTGCTCTGCTTCCGCCAGTATCTGATCGATGCCGGCGCCTGGAGCGTGGAAAAGGACGAGGAGCTGACGGCAGCGATCCGCCGGGAGCTCGACGAGGCGACGAAATATGCCGATGAAGCGCCTTTCCCGGAAGCGGAGAGCACGCTGCTCCATGTGTACGCGGACGGAAGCGAAGGAGGAAAGTAACCGATGCCAGTACTCGACTATATAGAGGCGATCCGGCTTGCCATGAAAGAAGAAATGGAGCGCGATCCGGATGTATTCGTGCTCGGTGAGGATGTAGGCGTCAAGGGCGGCGTTTTCACGACGACCAAAGGCCTTCAGCAGCAGTTCGGCGAGACCCGCGTCATGGACACTCCGCTGTCGGAATCGGCGATCGCCGGAGTCGCGATCGGAGCGGCCATGTACGGCATGAAGCCGATCGCGGAAATGCAGTATTCGGACTTCATGTTCCCGGCGACGAACCAGATCATCAGCGAGGCGGCCAAAATCCGTTACCGCTCGAACAACGACTGGTCCTGCCCGCTCGTCATCCGCGCGCCGATCGGCGGCGGCATCTTCGGTGGCCTCTATCATTCGCAATGCCCGGAATCGGTCTTCTTCGGAACGCCGGGGCTCAAGATCGTCGCCCCTTATACGCCTGCGGACGCCAAGGGCCTGCTGACGGCCGCTATCCGCGACCCTGATCCGGTCTTATTCTTCGAGAACAAAAAAATGTTATACGCTCGTGAACGGCTCCGTGCCGGAAGGCGACTATACGGTGCCGATCGGCAAGTCCAACGTGCTGCGGGAAGGCGACGACATTACGGTCATCAGCTACAGCCTGCCTCTTCATTTCGCCCTGCAGGCAGCCGAGGAGCTCGCCGCGGAAGGGATCAGCGCCCATATTCTGGATCTGCGCAGCCTTCAGCCGCTTGACAAGGAAGGCATTCTCGAAGCGGCCCGCCGCACGGGAAAAGTGCTGATCATTCACGAGGACAACAAAACCGGCGGCATCGGCGCGGAGGTGTCCGCAATCATCGCCGAAGAGATGCTCTACGAGCTCGACGCCCCGATCCGCAGACTGTGCGGTCCGGACGTGCCGGCGATGCCGATCAATCCTCCCGGAGAGAAGTTCTTCATGCTGAACAAGGACAAAGTGCTCGAGGCCATGAGAGAGCTTGCTCTTTACTGATCCCGATGCTTTGCGATTACGAGCCATGAGGTCCCTGTTCCAAGCAGGGGCCCGGCAAGGAGCGATATGATGAAAGTGACCGTACAAGAAATCGTGATGCCCAAGCTGGCCGAATCGGTCGTAAGCGCCACGATCGAGCGCTGGCTGAAGCAGCCGGGCGAGCAGATCGGCATGTACGAGCCGGTATGCGAAATCATTACGGACAAAGTCGGGGCGGAGATTCCGTCCACGATCGCAGGCAGGCTGGTCAAGATTCTGGTCGGAACGGGAGAGACCGTCGAGGTCGGAACTCCGATCTGCCTGATCGAGACCGAGGCCGAAGCAGAATCGACTGCCGCCGCAGCTGCTCCAGCGGAAGAGGCGAGATCCGCCGCGGCGGCATCCCCTTGGCAGCAGCAGGCTCGCCCTGCCGGAGCGATGCGCGGCCGGTATTCGCCGGCTGTCCTCCAGCTGTCCGCCGAGCATGGAATCGACCCGGCCGACGTTCAAGGCACGGGGACGGGCGGACGGGTTACCCGCAAGGACATTCTGGCCCATGCCGAAGCATCCTCCAAGGGGCAGGCGTCGGCCTCCGCGCCGACATCCGCCTCCGCGCCTGCACTTGAGCCTGGCGACCGGATCGTTGAATCGCGCGGTCCCGTGCGTTCCTCCGGTCTTCATCTCGGCGAGACGCCCCGCATTCCTTCGGTGGAAATCGAAGGCCATGCGATTCCGGGCCGCGGCGAATATTTCATCGACGTAACTCCCATCCGCAATACGATCGCGACCCGGATGCGCCAAAGCGTCACGGAGATTCCGCATGGCTGGATGATGATCGAGGTGGATGTGACGAATCTGGTCGTGCTGCGGAGCAAGATCAAGGACGACTTCCGCAAGCGCGAAGGGACGAATCTGACCTATCTGGCGTTCTTCATCAAGGCGGTCGTCAATGCGATCAAGGATTTCCCGATCATCAACTCGGTATGGGCCGTCGATAAGATCATCGTCAAGCGCGACATCAACATCTCGATGTCGGTCGGCACGGAGGATTCCGTCATCACGCCGGTCATCAAGAACGCCGACCAGAAAAACATCGCCGGCCTCGCCCACGAGATCGACACCCTCGCGCGCAAAACCCGCGAAGGAAAGCTGCGTGTCGACGACGTCCAGGGAGGCACCTTCACGATCAACAACACCGGCTCGTTCGGGGCGATCCTGACCCAGCCGATCATCAACTATCCGCAAGCCGCCATCATCACGTTCGAATCCATCGTCAAGCGGCCCGTCGTCATCAACGACATGCTCGCCGTCCGTTCCATGGCGAACATCTGCCTGTCGCTCGACCACCGGATTCTGGACGGCGTCATCTGCGGACGCTTCCTGCAGCGGGTCAAGGAGAACCTGGAAAGCTTCAGCTCCGAGACGCATTTGTACTAGAACGAACGAATTCCACGACGGGGAGGATCCCATGGACAACAGGCAGCCATCAGGCAGGCCGCTCCTGGCTCGGTATATCGACTTCATAGAATATGGAGAAGCATGGGAGCTGCAAAAGGAATACGTAGCGGAAATCGACCGGGGGGGAGAGAGCGGAGACGCTCCTCCTTCTTCAGCATCCGCCCACCTATACGCTAGGTACGGACCGCCATCCGGAGCATCTGCTGCTGAGCCCGGAAGAGCTCCGCAAGCAAGGCATAGGCGTGTTCGAAATCGATCGCGGCGGCGATATTACGTACCATGGTCCGGGTCAGCTTGTCGGCTATCCGCTTATGTATCTCGATGCAAGAGGACTTGATCTGCACGGCTTTCTAAGGGAATTGGAGCAGGTCATCATCGACTGGCTTGCCGATTACGGCATCGAAGGCGGGCGCAAGCCCGAGTATACGGGAGTATGGGTCGGCGATGAGAAGATCGCCGCCATCGGCATTAAATTCAACAAAGCAAGGAAACGCAGAGGGTTCGTGACCAGTCACGGATTCGCCCTGAACATCAAGGCGGGCATTGCGGAGCAGGGGTTCAGCGGAATCATTCCGTGCGGCATTCAGGAGTACGGGGTAACCTCGTTCGAGGATCTGACCGGCATCGAGATGAGTCTCGAGAGGGCGGCCAGGGAAATCCTGCCCCACTTCATGGGCAGGTTCGGCTTCGATCCGGCGTCTGCAGCCGGGGAATGAGGGGATGAAGGGAGCCGGCCGGCCAGGCCGGCCGCTTCGTCAAAGCAGCCAGCCGATGCTGGACAGGACGGTCGTGACGAGCAGAGTAATCAACACGACGTAGACGATGACCTTCATGATGCGGTTGGGATTGTTCATCAGCTCTTCTCCTTCCGGGGCGGCTGCCCTCCGCATGAGGGGGACAACCCATACCGCTATTGTAACGGATTCGGAAGCAGATCGAAAGGAAGCGTTCGGAAAATGGTCCATAAAGACAGGGTTGTACAAGAGTTCATGGAGCTTGTCCAAATCGACAGCGAATCCCGCAATGAAGGCGCGATCAGCCAGGAGCTGAAAAACCGATTTTCCGCGCTTGGACTTGAAATCGAGGAGGACGATGCGGCCGCCGCCACCGGTTATGGCGCGAACAATCTGTTCGCTACGCTGAAGGCTTCGCCAGGCGTCGAGGCGCCTGTCATCTTCTTCACCTCCCATATGGATACGGTGAAGCCGGGCATCGGCATCAAGCCCCGTCTGGACGACGACGGCTATCTGCGCAGCGACGGCACGACGATTCTCGGAAGCGACGACAAGGCGGGCCTGGCCGCGATGCTGGAGGCGATCCGGCTGCTGCAGGAGAACGGAATTCCGCATGGAGAAGTCCAGTTCGTCATTACGATCGGAGAGGAAACGGGCCTCGCCGGAGCCAGGGCGCTGGACCGCAGCAAGCTGCGCGCCGAATACGGCTATGCGCTCGATTCCAACGGACCGGTCGGGGGCATCGCGGTAGCGGCTCCGGCCCAGACAAAAATCTTCATCCATGTCAACGGCCGCTCGGCGCATGCAGGCGTCAATCCGGAAGACGGCATCAGCGCCATCCAAGTCGCCTCCAAGGCGATTTCGCGCATGCCTTTGGGACGAATCGACCATGAGACGACGGCCAATATCGGCCGGTTCGAGGGCGGCAGCGCCACGAATGTCGTCTGCGACTACGTTCGCCTGGAGGCCGAAGCCCGCAGCATCGACGGCGCCAAGCTGCAGGCGCAGATCGCCGCCATGAGGCAAGCGGTCGAAGCGACGGCTGTCGATTACGGGACGACAGCGTCGCTCGAGGACAGCTTGATCTACCCGTCCTATCTCCATGCCGATGATTCCGCCGTCGTGCAGGCTGCCGCAGCGGCGATCCGTTCGATCGGCCTGTCCCCGTCGACCTTCCGCTCCGGCGGAGGCAGCGACGCCAACATCTTCAACGGACTGGGCGTGCCGACGGCCAATCTCGCGGTCGGCTACGAGCATATCCATACGACCAAGGAGCAGATCAAAGCCGACGACATCGCGAAGCTGGCGGAGCTCGTGACGGCCATCATCCGCTTGAGCGCCCGAGCGTAGCAGGGAGTGCCTCCGCTTCGCTTTCCCAGGAAGCGGGATGGAGATGGGCAAGGGGAGAGGATAACCTTCCATGCGGCTTGCTGTCGGGAACGCATGCGTTTAAGCCGCTCTCCATCAAGTGCGAATCACAAGCGGCTTGCCGTCAGGAACGCCTGGCGAGGAACTTTTCCAGGCTCTTATCATCCGGCCGGCCGGCGCCGCGGCTCAGCTTGCGGAGGGTATGGCGGATCTCCCATGCTTTTCCGACCAGCCTGAGCTCCTTGGCTCCAACGTACATTTTCATGGATACACACATCCTTATCGCAAAGGTTATGCCTGAGCATATGAAGAGATGGGACAAGTTATTCCGGAGCGTCTGCAGGCCGGCTCCAAACGAACAGGAGGCTGATGGAAATGAACCAATCGGACGGACCTAAAAAGCTTCCCGGCGCGGAGACGACCGTTTCATCCGAAACGATCTTCGAAGGCCGCATCATCACGCTGCAGGTCGATCAGGTCAAGCTTCCCGGCGGCAAGATGGCATCCAGGGAAATCGTGCGCCATCCCGGCGCCGCGGCCGTGATCGCCCTGCTGGACGGCAAGCTGCTGACGGTCGGCCAATACCGCAAGCCGATGGACAAATACCAGGTCGAGATTCCCGCAGGCCAAGCTGGATCCCGGCGAGGACCCTGCGGCATGCGCCGCGCGCGAGCTGCGCGAGGAGACGGGGGTAACCGCCTCGGAGATGAAGCTGGTGGATGCGTTCTACACTTCGCCGGGGTTCGCCGACGAGAAGGTGTATCTCTACGCCGCCGAAGGACTCAGCCAAGGCGAGAGCCAGCCTGACGACGATGAAGAGCTGCATGTCGAAGCGCTGACGATGGAACAGGCCGAGGCTTACATCCGGGAGGGCGTCATCGGTGATGCGAAGACCCTTATGGCCGTGTATTTGTGGAAGCTCTATCTGCATACCGGAGTGATGGGGCTTCGGAGCGGGGAGTAGCGTCATTGGCATGAACCGGCTTCACCGGGCATAGATTGTCCATACGCGGACAAGCCTGGAAGGAGGTAGGCGAATGCTTGGCATCTTCAAGGCACCGGACAGGGAGAGCAGGATGCTGCTCTTGTTCGTCGCGGTGCTTTTTGCTGTAGGAGTCTTATTCGGCACCGTACTGGCAAGCTCGCTTCCCGCCGGGCAGCAGGAGAGCCTCGGCGAAGAGCTGAGCGCTTCATGGGCTCGCTCTCCTCCGGCTCGGGCCCGGAGCCCGCGGCTGCCTTCTGGAGCGCGCTGTGGCTGCATGGCCGCTGGCTGCTCGCGATCTGGCTGCTCGGCTTGACCGTAGTCGGGATGCCGTTCATCCTGGCGCTCGATTTCTTCAAGGGCGTTCTGGTCGGATTCGCGATCGGAACGCTTGTCAGCCAGCTGTCGTGGAGAGGCTTCGCCTTCTCCCTGCTGTCCGTCGTTCCTCCGAATCTGATCGGCGTCCCGGCCTACCTGGCCGTCAGCAGCGCATCGTTGGCGTTCTCCCTCTATGTCATCCGCAACCGGTTCATCCGCAGGAAGGGCTCCCTGCTGCCTCCCGCGGCGGCGCTTGCCGGCACGGCTGCCGCGATGTTCCTGGTGCTGGCGGCCGCTTCGGCGGTCGACGCCTGGCTGTCTCCGTCCTTGATGAGATGGGCAGCGGACTGGGCGGCGGCAAGCCTGAATCATTGACTTCCTAGAAGTTTTCCAACTATAATAGATTCATAAGCGCCGGCGGCAAGCCGGCTTTCTTGTAGTAGGGGGGAATTATGGAATCCCGCATTGATGCCATTAAGCAGCAGCTCCAGTCGCAGGGCTACAAGTTGACCCCGCAGCGCGAAGCGACCGTTCGCGTCCTGCTTGAGAATGAAGAGGATCATCTCAGCGCCGAGGATGTGTTCATGCTCGTCAAGGATAAGGCTCCCGAGATCGGCCTTGCCACCGTCTATCGCACGCTTGAGCTTCTCAGCGAGCTTCACGTCGTGGAGAAGATGAACTTCGGAGACGGCGTAGCCCGTTACGATCTCAGAACGGACAACAGCAAGCATCACCATCATCATCTGATTTGCGTGCAATGCGGCTCCATGGAGGAGATCAAGGACGACTGGCTCGGACCTCTGGAAGAGCGTCTCGAAGCCGAGTACGGTTTTTCCGTTCTGGACCACCGGCTTGATTTTCAAGGGATCTGCAGGCGCTGCCGAGACCTGAGCGACGCAAAAAAGCCATGACAGCTCTGCATTCGTTTCCGGCCCCCGACGGGGGAGGGGAATGGAATGGCAGAGCTGTTTCTGCTTTTCAGCCGACAGCGGCGGGGCGGGACTATGCCGCCGGCAGACAGAAGGAGCCGATTTTGCCGAGCCGGAGCAGGCCGGCTCCTTGGGAGCGGCTTCCGTAGCCCGGCAGCCTGCGCGCCCAGCGCTTGAGCACCGGAGCCGGCGATCGACCGCAGCCTGTTTACGGAGCGGGAGCTCGAAGTCATGGCCCGGATCGCGAAGGGGCTGTCCAACAAGGAAATTTCCCGCGAGCTGTTCATCTCCGAGGGCACGATCGCCAACTACATCACTTCCATTCTGAACAAGACAGCCCTGGAGCATCGGACGCAGATCGCGATCTACTACCTCACGGGCAAGCTTTCCTGACGCCATGCAGCTGTGGACGATGGGCAACAAGCTGCTTGCGCTGGCCTTCATCATGGCTTCAGCCTATTTCGCGGACGTGACCGCGGCGCATTCGTCGCTGCTCATGCTGCTCGCGCTTCTCTATATCGCGCTCAGCATGGCGGTCCGCCTGCTCGGCCCGATCAAAGCCAAAACCGGCGCCATTGGCTCGGTCATCCTGTTCCTGCTCGCCGCGAGCGCATACGGCAGTCCCTTGTTCGTGCTGCTGCTGCCTTTCAGCGCCTGCGAGCTGGCCTTTCTCCACGGAAGGCGGAGAGCCATGCTGCAGGCGGGATCGCTCCTGCCTCTGCTCTTTCTTCGGGACGGGCTGCTTGCCGGCTATATCTTCGTGGCCGTTGCGGCCTGGTTCCACTATCTGCTGTACTCGGCGCAGCTCATGAAGGCTATCGGCTTCGAGGAGGAGCTGGACCGGCTGCGCATGAAGCAGGAGAAGCTGGCCCGCCGCCTGAGCGACGGGCAGGAGCTGCAGCGGAGCTCCGAGTACACGCACAAGCTGGAGGAGCGCAACCGGCTGTCGCAGGAAATCCATGACGGCGTCGGCCACTCCATGACCGGCGCCCTCATCCAGATGGAGGCGGCGAAACGGCTTCTGGCGCGGGATCCGGAGCGGGCGGGGCAGCTGCTGGACAATGCGATCGGCATCTCCAAGGGGGCTATCGAGGAAATCCGGCTGACGCTGCATCGCCTCAAGCCGCCGACGGAGCAGCTCGGGATGAGCCGGCTGCGGGAGAAGGTCGAGAGCTTCGGGATGAGCAGCGGCCTGCAGGCCGGCGTCAGCGGGAACGGAGATTTGGAATCCATCGGACCTCTTTATTGGAAGATCATCCAGGACAACGTGACGGAATCGCTCACCAATGTTCTCAAATACAGCGGCGCGACGGCCGTCCATGTCGAGGTGAGCGTGCTGAAGCGCTACATCAAGGCGGTCGTGACGGACAACGGGCGGGGCAAGGACAAGATCGTCAAGGGGCTTGGACTCAAGGGCATGGAGGAGAGGGCCGCTTCGGTCGGAGGCACCGTCGTCGCGGACGGCAGCCGCGGCTTCAGCGTTACGACGCTGCTTCCGTACGGGGACAAGCCTGCGCAATAATGGAGGGATGCATGAAGAATTTCATGGTCCCCCGGACGGCTGCCCTCCGCATGAACATGAGAATTCTCATAGCCAAAGGGTGAACTTATGCACTGACATAGGGGCATCCTTTTTTCTTATACTGAGAGCATCAAATGGATGAGGGAAACGGAGTGGGGATCATGAACGTGCTGGAAATTCAAGGTCTGACCAAAAAATTCGGGAATTTCGTCGCGGTGGACAATATGACTCTGAACGTGAAGGAAGGCGAAATCTTCGGCTTCCTCGGCTCCAACGGAGCGGGCAAGAGCACGACGATCAACATGATCTCCTCGCTGCTGCAGCCGAGCGCGGGTGAGATCCGCATCCTCGGCAAGGACAGCCGCAAGCATAGCCGCCACGCCAAGACGAACCTGGGCATCGTGCCGCAGGACCTGGCCATCTACGACGACATGACCGCCTACGAGAACGTGGCCTTCTTCGCCGGCCTCTACGGCCTGCGGGGCAAGCTGCTGAAGGAGCGGACCGAAGAAGCGCTCGAATTCGTCGGCCTCGGCGACCGCGCCCGGAGCCGCCCGTCCACCTTCTCCGGCGGCATGAAGCGCCGGCTGAACATCGCCTGCGCCATCGCGCACAAGCCGAGTCTGATCATCATGGACGAACCGACCGTCGGCATCGATCCCCAGTCCCGGAATTACATTCTGGAGTCGGTGAAGAAGCTCAACGAATCCGGCTGCACGGTCATCTACACGAGCCATTACATGGAGGAAGTCGAAGAAATCTGCTCCCGGGTCGCCATCGTCGATCACGGCAAGATCATCGCGGACGGCACCAAGGAGCAGCTCAAGGCGATCATCACCGATGTCAAGGATCTGTCGATCGAGTTGAAGCCGGGCTCGGCTTACAGCCTTCAGAGCCTCAGCGAGATTCCCGGCGTGCGCGCGGTGAACGAGAAGGAGGGGCGTCTGAGCATTCAGAGCGACGCGGCCGTGGACAATCTGAACCGGATTCTGAAGTCGCTGATGGACGGCGGCGCCGAAGTGAAGGCATTGCAGGAAGAAGAACCGAATCTCGAGACGGTCTTCCTGACGCTGACGGGCCGCAGCCTGCGGGACCAATAGGAGGGGTCGAGATGAATGTGATCCAAATCGCGCTCAAGGAAATGCTTCTGAGCTTCCGGAACCGGCGCACGCTGTTCTTCATGCTCGCCTTTCCGCTTGTCCTGATGCTGGTGCTCGGCACGGCCCTTACGAATGCGTTCAGCACGACAGCTTCCATGGATACGATCCGCGTGCTGGTCCAGGATCTGAGCAGCGGCGCCGCGCAGCAGGGATTTGCGGGATTCCGGGCGGAGATGGAGAAATCCGGCTTTGTTTTCACGGACGTGAAGCCAGGCATGGACGGGGCGGCGGAAGTGGAGAAAAACAACTATGACGACTATGCAATCGTTGCAAACAGCGGCATCAAGCTGTACGGCAGCGACCGCAACGCCGTCGCGAGCAACATGACGCAGGGCATGCTCTCGGCCTATGCCGACCGCTACAATGCCGCAGCCGCCATCGCGGCGGCCGATCCGGCCAAGGCTGCCTCCGCGTTCCAGCCGGCGCCTTCCGGCGGGTACGTGAAGGAACTGTCGCTGGATCTGGACCGCATGCCGGGCTCGATGGATTACTACGCGGTCGCGCTGACCGTCATGATCGCCCTGTGGGGTGCGATGTCGGCGGCCAGCCTCGTCAAGAGCGAGATCAGGCAGGGCACGGCAGCGCGCCTGGTGGCCGCTCCCGTGCGCAAGGGAGAGATTTTTGCCGGCAAGGTGCTGGGCAATCTGGCGGTCAACATGCTCTGCGTGCTCGTCGTCATTACGTTCAGCAAGGTCGTCTACCATGCGTACTGGGGCGACAATCTGCCTCTCGTCCTGCTCGTCCTGCTCTCCGTCGTCGTGCTGTCGACCAGCCTGGGACTTGCGCTCAGCTATCTTCTGAAGTCGAGCGCATCGGGCGGCTTGATATCCTTGGCGGTGCAGCTGGCCTCCTTCTTCGGCGGCGCGTACTTCCCGCTTGGAGTCGTGGAGAAGAACAGCCTGCTTGGCATCGCCGCCAGCCTGTCCCCGATCCGGTGGGCGAACATGGCCTTGAACAACATGATCTACCTCGGCGACAACACCCAGGTCTTTCAGACCATCGGCCTCAACGCCGGCCTTGCCGCGCTGCTGCTGGCAGCCTCGGCCTATATGATGAGCAAGCGGGAGGGATTGTAACATGTGGAGAGATATATGGTGGGTGGCCGTCCATACCTTGAAGAACACCTTCCGCAAAAAGAGCAGCCTGCTCGTCTACGTGGGGCTGCCGATCATCGGAGTGATCGGCTCCATCATGCTCTATGGCAGCGCGGGACAGCAGGTGCTGCGCGTCGGCATCGCCAATGAGGACGGCAGCGCCGTCATCGCCGCCGATACGGCGGCCTACGTCAGCAGCCTGCAGCATGTGAAGACGACGCTGTTGAGTCGGGAGGAGCTGAAGAAGAAGCTGGCTTCGGCGGACCTGGACTCGGGCCTGATTCTGGAGAAGGGCTATTCCGACAGCGTGGCGGCCGGCAAGCCGGAAGGGATCGCCATTCAATCCGTCAAAGGCCAGACCGTGACGGCGTATATCAAAGGCATGCTGAACGCATACCTGGACAATACGGCTGCCATCAGCCGCACAGCCGGCGGGGACCGGGCCGCCTTCGACAAGCTGTATGCCGATTACCGCGGCGGAGGGTTCAAGCTCGAGACGCAGCAAGTCGCCGATACATCCCTGACGAAGGCGATGTCGGTCCAGTCCATCGGATTCCTGATCCTGTTCATGATGACCGCGGCCGTCAACCTGTCGGAAATCATCCTGAAGAGCCGCGAAGACCGGACGTATTACCGCATTCTGTCTTCCCCCATCAGCGCCCGCTCGTACGTGCTCGCCAACGTCCTGGTCAACATCGCCGTCATGGTCGTGCAAGTGGCCGTCGCTCTGGTCGCTCTCCGTTACGTCTTCGGCGTCGACCCGGGCCTTCCGATCGCCCAGCTCGGGGGCATGCTCATCCTGTTCGCCCTCGTCTCCGTCAGCCTCTCGCTCGTGATCGTCGCCTTCTCCAAAAACTCGGCGGTATCCGGGGCGATGTCGAACCTCATCATTACGCCGAGCTGCCTGCTGGCCGGCTGCTTCTTCCCGATCTCGATCATGCCGGACACGATCCGCAAGATCGGCGACTTCATGCCGCAGCGCTGGGTGCTCCAATCGATCGACGAGCTGCAGACCGGAGATACGAGCCGGATCGCGATCAACCTGGCCGTGCTGGCAGCCTTCGCTCTGGTGTTCTTCCTCGTCGCGGCCTACAAGTTCGGCCGCAACAACGACACGAAAACGTTCGTGTAGGCGTCTCCCGGCCCCATCCTGACCAGGCAGTCAGTGCCTATGGAGCCATCGGTGCAGACAGGGCCAATGGAGCCATCGGTGCACATAGAGCCGAACGAAAACAACCGGCGGGATGCCCGCCGGTTGTTTTCGCTTTCAGTAAGCTTCCAATACGCTGCTCCCGCCCCGGATCATGTCGGTGACGGCGTCATACAGGTTGGGAGGATGCTCGGCGATCCGGTGGCACAGGTACAAGTACCATTCCTCCCCATAGGTGACATAGATCCGGGTCGAGACGCCGGATTCCTTCCAGTCCCGCGCCGACTCCGGGACGATTCCGTACAGCATCTCGAGCTCGGCCAGCGGATGCCGGACATACCCGCGAGCGTCCGCTTCCCGGATCAAATTCCGGTCATGCGTGGCGATGGATGTCTGCTTGCCCTGCTCCAGAGCCAGGCCGACCAGCTCCAGATAGCGGGCGTCCAGCTGGCCGGAGCGGGGAATCGAGACGCCTTCCGGCTCCTGGTAGGCTCCCTTGACAATTCTCACGGCGCCGGGCGCGTCCTTCAGCAGCGTGAGGTCGCCGAGCGAGCGCGGCAGCTGCGCCTGGAGAGTGATGCCGAGATTCGCGGAACGCTCGGCGGCTTCCCGGTAGACGTCCAGAATCGAGGAGGTTTTGGCGGCTTCCTCCATGCTGACGAACAGCTGGAGCCCGGCGGCTGAGGCTTTCTCTGCGAGAGCGGTCAGATTGCGCAGCGCAAGCCCGCGGTCCAGGGACAGGCCGATGTGGGACAGATCGAGCGAGATCCGGCTGTTCAGGCCTTGCTTCACGCAAGCATCGATCAGCCTGGAGAATTCCTGCACCGCCAGCTCGCATTCCGGCTCCGAGCCGGTATTCTCGCCGATATGTTCCAGGGAAACGGCATACCCGCGCCCGGCCAGGGCGGCAGCGGTCCCGACGGCGGGCTCGCGCCTGTCACCGGCCGTGAACCGGCGGGCAGCCCGGCTGAGGATGCGGTGCAGCTCGGGCGATTGAAGCAAGCGGGACTTGATGTCAGGGTTTCTTGCGATGGACTTCAGGGCGGCGGCAAAATCTTGTTCGGCTGTTGAAATGGACATGAGGCGGTCTCCTCCTGCTGCAGGGATATTCCCCTACGATAAGGCGAACAGGCGGAGGCGTCTTGTACGATCTTGCTGCCCGCTGGCTGCTCAAGAGGAAGCATAGCGTGACGGGGAAACGCCGACATGGGCCCGGAACGACCGGCTGAAGTGGCTCTGGTCGTAATAGCCGGCCTCCAGGGCGATTTCCGCGAGCGGCTTTTCCCCGAGGGCCAGCTCGCTTTTGGCGAGGTTGAGCCGCAGCATGTTCTGGTAGGCGGCAGGCGGCAGGCCGCATTCGAGCTTGAACAAGCGGATCAAATGGTAGCGGCTGAGGCCGGCCGCTCGCTCCAGCATGTCCAGCGTCACCTTCTCCCGGAAATGCTCATGGATGAAGTCCTTCGCTCGGCGCAGGGCGGCTTTCTCCGCGCCGCGGCGGAGCAGCGGCGCCTCTTGCGCGCCGGCGAGCCGGTCCAGCGCCTTCACCAGGCCGATGACGGGAGTCTCGATCTCCAGCGGCGTGCCGCCTCCGCTCATGGCGGACATGGCGGCGGAAACCCATGAACTGCACGCTGCGGCCGCCTGTCCATCCGCCAGCAGCGGCCGGCGCAGGGGCAGAGGGTTTTCCAGCCAGGAGTCCGTCCATTCCGGGGAGATGAACAGCATGTCGTAGGACCAGCCGCTCCCGGCCTCCGGGCTGCACGCATGGGGAAGCAGCGGCGGAAAGGAAATCAGGGCGCCTTCTTCCAGCTTGGCCGTTCGGCCGTCATACCAGGCGGCGGTGGAGCTTTTGCGCACGATTCCGACGGACAGCTCCTCGTGGAAATGCTTCCGGCAGCCGAAATCGTACGACGAGCAGGCTTTGGCCTCCAGAAAGGGCAAGGCCGATTCTCGGTAAAAGGAAATTCCCATTCCGGCACCTTCTTTCTATTCCTTATTATACGCCGGGTTTTGATTCCGTCGGGTTGTGGGAATAAAAGAAATAGGAAATCCAGCCTATGGGAGGTTCAATCATGGACAACAGCAATCCTTCTTCATCCAGTAAGCTTCCCCGCTACCCGGAATCGATGTGGAGGGCAACGGAGGAGCTGCCGCAATTCGAATCTCTGCGCGGCACCGTGGAAGCCGATGTGGCTGTCATCGGAGGCGGCATCACGGGGATAACGGCGGCTTACCTGCTCAGCAAGCAGGGGCTCAAGGTCGTGCTTGCGGAGGCGGGCCGGCTTCTGGATGGGACGACCGGACATACGACCGCCAAAATCACAGCCCAGCACGGCATGATCTACGACAAGCTGCTGCAGCATTTCGGCAAGGAGCAGGCCAAGCAGTATTTCGATGCCAACGACGAGGCGTTGAAATGGATGACGCAAATCGTGGCGGAGCTCGGCATCGACTGCGGTCTGGAAACTCAGGACGCCTATATTTATGCCGATAACGATGCGGATTTGAAGCAGCTGCATACGGAGTGGAAAGCCTATCAGACCATCGGCATACCGGGCGAATGGACGGACAAGCTTCCGCTGGACGGCTTGTCGGAGAAAGGCGCGATCAAGCTGCCGGGCCAGGCGCAGTTCCATCCGCTGCAATACTTGAAGAAGCTGCTGGCCGAAGCGCAGCGCCACGGGCTCAAGGTATACGAAAATACGACCGCGAGCGGAAAGGTGAAGGAGGACGACAACGGGCGCCTGCAGGTGGAGACGGAAGCGGGCGGCACCATTTCCTGCAGCTGGGCGGTCTCGGCCTCGCATTTCCCTTTCACGGACGGCGGCGGCTTTTTCTTCTCCCGGCTGCATGCCATGCGCTCCTACATCGTCGCGGTCGAGCCGGAGAAGCCTTTCCCGGGCGGCATGTTCATCAGCGCGGGCAGCACCGTCCGCTCGCTGCGCTCGGCGCAGCTGGGAGACAAGCGGGTCGTGCTTGTCGGCGGAGACAACCACAAGACGGGCCAGGGCATTCCGATGATCCAGCATTTCGAGGCGCTGGAGCAATTCGGAGATTCTCTGCTCGGAGCCAAGAGCATTCCATACCGATGGTCCGCGCAGGATCTCGTCACCCTCGACGAAGTGCCCTACATCGGGCCGATCACGGGCAAGCATCCCAATCTGCTCATCGCCACCGGCTACAACAAATGGGGAATGACGACCGGCACGCTCGCCGCGCTGATCGTGAACGATCTCGTCGCGAACGGCCAGAGCAAGCATCTGGAGCTGTTCAAGCCTTCGCGCTTCAAGGCCGATCCGTCGCTCAAGACGTTCGTGGCCCAGAACGCCAACGTCGCCGGGGAGCTTATCTCCGGCAAGCTGGACGCTCCGTCCCGGACGCCGGATTCGCTGGAGCCGGACGAGGGCGCCGTCGTCAAGGTCAAGGGCAAGCGCGCCGGCGCCTATCGCGACTCGCAAGGAGCGCTGCATGTCGTGGATACGACCTGTACGCATATGGGCTGCGAGTGCAGGTGGAATTCCGGGGACCGCTCGTGGGACTGCCCGTGCCATGGCTCGCGCTTCGGCTATGACGGCACCGTGCTGGAGGGACCGGCGACGCAGCCGCTGAAGCAGCTGGAGGTCGAGCAGGGCTGATTGCCGGGCAAGCGTCCGACCTCTGCCGGCTGGACGGCTCGGAAGAGAATTCAAGAGGCTGTCCGTTGGGTCACGAGCATGACCCAGGGGAAGCTTCTTCTTTTTTTTAGCGCACCTGGTTTGATAGAAGAGCAATAGGGCTCCGAACGGGCCCTATTTGCGTTCGCTTGCGCATTGCTGGAAAATAAGGCTCAATGGCAGCCTCATCCTCGGCCTGCGGACCTTATTTTCGAGGAAATTCACGGATATGGCTCCGCACAGGCTCTATCCTCCTCCGCTGACATGCTGTCCGTATGAGGGAGCGCGTCAGTGGAAGGAGACGCGGAGAAGAAAGCGCGGCAAGCCGCTGTCTCAGGGGAATGCTGCAGGCCGCCACGGCAAGCCAGCCCGAAGCCGGCTTTTTTTTGCTGCGGTCAAAACCGTTTGACGGCGCTCGAAGTCTAATGCGGAGATAGGGAGGGAAGGGCTTGGACGACATAACGACGACACCGGTTTTATCGGAAGCAAAAGCAAAGGACAGCGCCGCGGCGTTGGCCGCCCAAGCCCGCGCGGGCGACGAAGGCGCCTTCCTGCAGCTGATGGGCAATTCGCGGGATCGGCTGCTGCGGATCGCCCTGGCCTATCTGCGCAGCGAGGAAGCGGCGCTGGAAGCCATTCAGGAGACGACCTTGCGGGCGTACATGAAGCTGGGCAAGCTCAAGGAACCGGCTTATTTCCAAACCTGGCTCATCCGGATTCTGATGAACGTCTGCATCGACGAGCAGAAGCGGCGCCGCAGGCAGAGACCGGCCGAATGGCTGCCCGAGGCTCCCGCTGCGGAATTCGGAATGCCTGGAATCGAGGACAGGCTGCGGATGGAGGAGGCCATCGCCGAGCTGGAGCCGAAGCTCAGGCAGGTCGTCATTCTCAAATAATACGACGATATGACGCTGACGGAAATCGCCAGGCTGCTGGGGAAGCCGGAGGGCACGGTGAAGACCTGGCTGAACAGGGCGCTGGCGAAACTGAGAGCATGGATGAGAGAGGGGGAGGCGCGGGATGAAGGATGAGCAGCCGGACTTTTCCGTTCTGGCCGAAGATAGGGGGATGGATCCTGTTCTCGCAGGACGGGCGGACGCAGCGATTAGGGCGGGACTTGCAGCCGGCAAGGAAAGGAAGCGGGGAAGGCGAAGGACGGTCCGCCGGAGAATTTATGCCGCTTCGGCCGCCTGCCTCCTGCTCCTCGTCTGTCTCGTGACGATCCGCGTATCCCCGGCATTCGCGTCTGCCGTGAGGCAGATTCCGGGAATGGCCCCGCTGGTGGACGCGATCCGCCAACAGTATGCCAACGACCAATCCATTCTGGACGCGGTGGATAACGACTACATGCAGAAGGTAGGGCTGTCGGATGAGCATGGCGGGCTCAAATTCACCGTGGAGGGCATCGTCGCGGACGAGTTCCGGATGAACCTGCTGTACAGCATCAAGGGCCTGCGCTCCGATGAACAGGTCGAGCTGCATGATTTGAGCCTGACGGACGGGACGGACCGGCAACTGCAGGTCGGCTACGGCTCATCCGGGAACGTCACGGGCCAAGCGGACGGTTCCGAGAATATGGAGAACATCTCCATTCTGTTCAGCAAGGAGGAGCCGCTGCCGGATAAGCTGGGCGTCGTGCTCACGCTCCGCGGCCAGAAGTACAAGGTGGCGTTCGCGGTAGACACCGCGAAGTTCGGGGGTCATTCCCGCTCCGTCCCGATGGACTATACGCTGGAAGCCGCCGGACAGAAGATCATCTTCGAGCGGGCCGTCATCTCTCCCCTTACGATCAAAATCGAAGCGCGTTTTGCGAAGAGCAATACGATGAAGATTTTCGGCGGAGGCGACATGAAGCTGGTGGACGATGCCGGCAAGGAATGGTCCGTTCCCTCCATGAGCTCCGGGACGAACGATCCCGACCGGACCATTTTCACCTTCCAGAGCAGCTACTTCCGCAAGCCGCAGGCTCTGTATTTGACGGGAACCTGGCTCCGGGCTCTGGATAAGGGCAAGAATGAGATCGTCATCGACACGGAGAAGGGCTTGCTGCTCAAGGCTCCGGACGACAAGGTGACTTTGCTGGGATCGACGGAGAGCGGCGGGGAGCTGCAGCTGCGGTTCCATCTGGATACGGGCCGCAAGGACGACAACATGAGCTACAATCTGCTGGACGGAACGTTCGTGGACGGGAGCGGAAGCCGGCATGAAGACAAGCAGCTGGGATCCTCGGTAAGCGCGAATTCCGACGAGACGAACCAGACTCTGGCGTTCAAGTACAAGGCGGGCGCCTACAAGCAGCCGCTCACGTTCACGATCGGCAGCTATCCGAATTATATCGAGCGACCATACCGGATCCCGATCTCATTGTCCGGGGTTTGGGATCAGGATTGACTGCGAGGCAGCAGCGGAATTGCGGGGCACGGAACGCCGATCGGCGCGCCGTGCCTTTTGTTGTTTTTTTGGCGGGACATATAAGGTTTTCTCGACATTTATCTACAAATCGTTGCTCTTTTACCGATGTAAAGAGAGGGAGTTTCTCTCCCTTGTTCGACAAGGCGGCAAAGGGATGGTTGTCGAATCCGGTACTGCGGACCGGACATGCAGATGAGAATTGTGAAAATTAAGGAAATCCCTTCCTGCAGGAGAGGAAATAAGCCTTTTCTGTCGAACATTCATAAGCGGAAAACAGACAGGATGTGAGAACACCCGTGATTGAAATGATGGACATCTGGAAGACCTACCCCAACGGCGCGCATGCGCTGCGCGGGATCTCGGTCGTCATCGACCGCAATGACTTCGTGTACATCGTCGGGCCTTCGGGCGCCGGCAAGTCCACGTTCATGAAGCTGATCTACCGGGAAGAGTACCCGACCAAGGGGCAGCTCTTCGTGAACGGCTTCAATATAGGCAAGCTCAAGCCGCGCAAGATTCCTTATGTGCGGCGCAACATCGGCGTCATCTTCCAGGATTACCGCCTCCTTCCGAAGCTCACCGCCTACGAGAACGTTTCGTTCGCGATGGAGGTCATCGAAGCTCCCCGCAAGCTGATGAAAAAGCGCACGATGGAAGTTCTGGAGCTTGTCGGCCTAGGCGGCAAGCATGGCCATTTGCCGGCTCAGCTCTCCGGCGGCGAGCAGCAGCGCGTGGCGATCGCCCGCGCGATCGTCAACAATCCCAGCGTCATCGTGGCCGACGAGCCGACAGGCAATCTCTATCCCGAGACGAGCTGGGGCATCATGAACCTGCTGGAGGAAATCAACTTCAGGGGCACGACCATCGTGATGGCGACGCATAACCGCGAGATCGTGAACTCTCTTCGCAAGCGCGTCATCGCCATCGAGAACGGCGTCATCGCGCGCGACCAGCTGAGAGGGGATTACGGCTATGAAGGCTAGAACCCTCCTGCGCCACATGCGCGAAGGCGTGCGGAACATCTTCCGCAACGGCTGGATGAGCTTCGCCTCCATCAGCTCGATCTTCATTTCCCTGTTCATCCTCAGCGTCTTCGTCCTGCTCGCGCTCAACGTCAACAAGCTGGCCGACCAGCTGGAGAGCACGGTGGAGATCCGCGCCTTCCTGCAGCTGGACACGGCGCAGCAGCAGATCGATTCGCTGGAGACCAGGATCCGCAATATCCCCGAGGTCAAGAGCGTCGAGTTTCGGACCAAGCAGCAGAATCTGGAGGAAATGAGCCGGATGATGGGCAGCGACGGAAAGCAGCTGCTGCAGGACTATCAAGGCGAAGACAATCCGCTTCCCGCTTCCTTTGTCATCGAAGTGTACGATCCGCAGACGATCGCATCCGCAGCCGGCCAGATCGAAGCGCTCGGCGCGGGGCAGGATCCTTCCCCGTTCCTGCGGGTCAAGTACGGCCAGGGACAGGTAGAGACGCTGTTCAAGGTGACCAACGCCGTGCGCAACATCGGCCTGATCCTCGTCGCTGGACTGGCTGTCACAGCCATGTTCCTCATTGCCACGACGATCAAGACGACGATCATCAACCGCCAGCGGGAGATCGGAATCATGAAGCTGGTAGGGGCGACCAATGCGTTTATCCGCTGGCCCTTTTTCGTTGAGGGCGCGCTTATCGGATTTTTCTCCTCTGCCTTGACGGCCGCCGTCATCCTGCTTGGCTACCGGGAGCTGTTCCAGCAGTCCGAGTTCGAGCTGGGCCTCATGAGCATCAGGCTCGTCACGATTCAGGAGGCCGCTCCGATCATCGCGCTGCTTACGATCGGCATCGGCACGCTGCTTGGCGTATGGGGCAGCGTATTATCGGTACGCCGTTATTTGAAAGTGTAGGAGGATGCAAGCGCAGATGAAGAAGAACAGGGTTATTCTCGCCTGTCTTGCGGCTGTCCTGGCCCTGACCGTCTTTCCGGCGGGCGGAGAGGCGGCCTCGCAGGTGGACAAGATCAACAAGGAAATCAAGCAGGTCCGCGACCAGATGCAGGCCGCTTCCCATAACCGCAACCAGGCCGAGAAGGATGCCAAGACCGTGCAGGTGCAGAAGGTCCAGACGGCGGAATCGCTCAAAACCGTCATGGCGGAGATCGACACCGTCGGCACCCGCCTCAGCCAGGTTCAGAACGAGGTTCGCGACACGACCGAAAATCTGCAGCGGACGGCCAAGGAGCTCGACGATGCCGAGAAGCGGATCGGCAAGCAGGACGACCGCCTGCAGTCCCGGATCCGGATGACATACATGAACGGCAGGGTCAGCTACCTGGAGGTTCTGCTCAATGCGGCAAGCTTCGCGGATTTCCTCAGCCGCCTCGACTCGCTTCATACGATGATGAGCCAGGACAAGGTCATCCTGGAGGAGCGCCGGCACGACAAGGAGCTCGTCGAGGAGAAGAAGCAGGAAGTGGAGTCCCAGCTCACCGAGGTCAAGGGGCTGTACGCGAAGATAGCCGATTACCAGCAGGTGCTCTCGGACAAGGAATCGGAGAAGCAGCAGCTGATCGCCGCGTACGACGACAAGCTGGAGGAGCTTGGCGAGATCAGCGAGGAGCAGGAGCAGCTTCTGCTGGACCTGGCGGCCAAGGAGTCCGCGCTGATCAAAAAGAAAAACGCGCTCAAGACGTATTACACCGGCGGCAAGCTTGGCGTTCCGCTGAAGGCAAGCTACCGCATCAGCTCGCCGTTCGGCTATCGGATCCATCCCATCACCGGCAAGCGCAAGCTCCATGCCGGCGCCGACATGGCGGCTCCGGAAGGAACGAACATCTACGCGGCCGAATCCGGCGTCGTGCTCGTCGCGCAGTGGTGGACCGGGTACGGCAACTGCGTCGTCATCGATCATGGCGGCGGCCTGTGGACGATATACGGCCATATCCGCAATGGCGGCATCAAGGTGGAGAAGGGCGAGACCGTGAAGCGCGGCCAGCTCATCGCCGAAGTCGGCTCGACCGGCAATTCGACCGGCAATCATCTCCACTTCGAAGTGCGCAAGGACGGAACGCCGGTCAATCCGCTGCCTTATTTGAAATAAACATCCGCCGCCTGCGATCTCCTCTCGCGGCAGCGGATTGCGAAGACGGAAAGCTTCCCGCTTTTGCGGGGAGCTTTTTTGTTCCCGGTCCGATGCGAGCGGCTCCCGCCGCAGACGCATCCCGCCTTGCTTGACGCCGGCAGCGGCTTGCTTTTCGACCCGAGAACCGTCGCTCCTGCTCGGCGTCGAGGCGGCTTGCTGCTCCTCGAGACGTTCTGTTTAGGTCGAATCCGAAGCCGCGAGGCCGGGGAGGATCCGTTCTTTTCCCGCTGCTGCCAAATAAAACCCGGGCCGTTGTCGCATACTAGAATTCTCATGCAGGTCTGGAACGAAACAGCAACCGAGGAGGAGAACGGTATGAAGTCATTGTCACTGCGGATGGTCCGAAGGACAGCCGCATTGGGCGCGGCGGCGGCGATCGTCCTGGCGCTGCCTCAAGCAGCCGGAGCAGCCGCCCCGGCGGCGGCGCCGCTCCATGCTCCGGCCAAGCCGGCGGAAGCCGCGGAGCCGCAGTCCGGCGGCCTGAGCAAGGAAGAGCTGCAGAGAATCAATACGGTGCTCGATTTGATCCAGAAGCAGTATTATGAACCGGTTGACCGCGCCAAGCTCGTGAGCGGGGCGCTCAGCGGGATGATGGAGTCGCTTGGAGATCCTTACTCCACCTATATGGACGTTCCTGCAGCCAAGCAGTTTTCGGAGACGGTGGAAGGGGCGTTCGGAGGCGTCGGAGCGGAGGTGTCCCTGGAAGAGGGCAGGCTGACCGTCGTCTCGCCGATGAAGGGGTCGCCGGCGGAGCGGGCAGGCGTGCAGGCGAAGGATGTCATCCTGTCCGTCAACGGCATCAGTCTGGGAGGCCTGCCGATCTCGGAGGCGGTAGCCAAGCTGCGCGGTCCAAAGGGCTCCAAGGCCGTCCTCGTCATCCAGCGCGCCGGCAGCGGCAAGCCGATGACCGTTACCGTCGTGCGGGAAGAGATCGACGTGGAAACCGTGGAGGCCCGCCTGCTTCCGGGGAGCGTCGGCTTGATCGAGATTCGGCAGTTCTCGCTGAACACGGCCGAACGCTTCGCAGAGGAGCTGAACAAGCTCGAGAAGCGGAAGCTGAAAGGGCTCGTGATCGACGTCCGCAACAATCCGGGAGGCATTCTGCCGGTGGTGGAAAAGATATCCGAGCCGTTCATCCCGGCAGGAAAGCCGATCCTGCAAGTCCAGCAGCGCGGACAGCGCGCCGAGAAGATCCTCTCCAATGGAAAAGGCAAGCCGTATCCCGTCGCTGTGCTGATCAACAAGGGAAGCGCCAGCGCATCGGAAATATTGGCCGGCGCCTTGAAGGAGTCGGCGGACGCCGTGCTCGTCGGCCAGACCTCCTTCGGCAAGGGAACGGTCCAGGTCAGCTATGACCGCAACCTGGAAGGCGGGCTCGTCAAGATGACGATCGCCAAATGGCTGACGCCGAACGGCGTCTGGATCCATCATGAAGCATCCGCCCGGATATTCAGGTGAAGCCTCCGGCTTTATATACGGTGTCCCGACTGTCGAGGTCGGGAGAGCCGCAGAGAGATGCCATCAGCGAGGACACGAAGACGCTGCAGGCGATGCTCGTCGGCCTCGGATACAAGCCCGGACGAACAGACGGTTATTACAGCGAGGGGACGGCTGCCGCGGTGAAGGCGTTCCAGCGGCAATGCGGTCTCCGGGAGACCGGCTCGGCCGATTCGGCTACGCAGGAAAAGCTGGAGAAGGCCGTTCGCGACTGGGTGCGCAGCGGCAGCCACGATACCCAGCTGGAGGCTGCGGCGCAGGCGCTCCGCTCCAGCAAGGGAGCCCGGAAGCAATAAGCCCTTGCGGCAGGGATCAGGAAGCCCCTTTTCACCGGCTCGAAGCCGCCGCGCAAATCAAGGCCGAAATTCTCCGCGGGGAGGATTTCGGCCTTTCGTTGTCGAAAACAATACGACTGGATGGTACGCTTTTGGGAGTCATTCTTTTGAAAATGAGGTGCTTGCTGTGGACACGGCCTTGGAGATTCTCCGTCATTACGGGACAGCGGCCGTCAGGCTGTTGTCCCAGCCGTTTTATTATTTTGCGCTGCTGCTGATCATTCTCTCTTATATTCGTCAGACCCGAACGGAACGCAAGCTCTTCCATGTGCGCCTGCATGCCTGGCCCAAGCTGCTCGGCCGAGCCGTCTGGAGCGGCCTGCTCGCTGGAGCCGCCCTCTCGGCTGGCGCAGCCTTCATCGGCATGAGCCTGACGCCTTCCGCCGCGCTCTGGCTGTGGGGGACGGCCGCCCTGCTCATGCTCGTCCGCGTCCGCTATCTCTGTTTCGCTTATAGCGCCGGCGTGCTCGGCCTGCTGCAATGGCTCAGCGGCCTGCTCGGCTTGCCGGACGGGACGGGCAGCTGGCTCGGACGAGCCGCTCTCTCGCTGGAGAACCTCGATATTCCCGGCCTGCTGCTGCTCGTTGCCGGCCTGCATGCGGCCGAGGCTTTGCTCGTCCGCCGGGATGGCGCCCGGTTCTCCTCGCCGCTGTTCCTCGAGGGCAAGCGCGGCAAGCTGATCGGCGGCTACGCCTTGCAGGGCTACTGGCCGGTGCCGCTGCTTCTGCTGGTGCCATCCGCTTCGGCGGCGGCCTCGCTGCCATGGACGCCTCTGCTCGGCGGCTCCGCATGGGAGGGCGGCTGGACGGTCATCGCGCTTCCGGCCATCATCGGCTTCACCGACCTGACGCGCTCGGAGCTGCCGAAGCTCCAGGCCCGCCTTACGTCGCGCCGGCTGCTCGCCTACAGTGCCGTGCTGGCTGCGGCCGCGCTCGGTGCCGCATATGCGCAGCCGCTCGTGCCGGTTGCAGCGCTGCTTTCCCTCGGGCTTCATGAAGCGCTCATCGTGCTTGGATCGATGCGGGAGCGTCAGCGTCAGCCGCGCTTCGTCCATGACGAGCGGGGCTTGTGCATTCTCGGAGTCGTGCCGGGAACGCCGGCAGAGGAGATGGGCCTCGAAGCGGGCGAAGTGCTCCACAAGGTGAACGGGAAAAAGGTAAGGACCAAGGAAGACCTGCATGCTGCACTGCATATAAACTCCGCCTTTTGCCGGATGGAAGTGTTCAATGCCGATGGACAACTCAAGTTTCTGCAGCGGGCCAGGTATGCGGGCGAACATCACCAGCTCGGAGTGCTGCTGGCTCCCGATGAGGATGCGGGCTATTATGCTGCTCCGGCGCATGTATCCGTGCTGGGCCTGCTGAGGCGGAGCCGCGCTGCGCGGCGCCGTGTCCGCAAGGATACGACGATGTAGCGTCGGGAAGCCGGGACGGTTGGCGGTTCGGCTTAAGCGGGGGCGGTTTCGCTTCCGCTTCCGTGCCGATGAGCTCAAGCCGGACGGGCGCCCCTTGAGTCACCATTCGCACCGATCAAAAAAGGCTTCCGAAGCCCATCCTCATGGATGGCTCCGGAAGCCTTTTTATTGCTTTCCAGCGTGCCTGCCTAGCTGTTGTTCGCTGCCGCGTTTTCGGCGCCGGCGCTGTTTTCTGCTGCTCCAGTGTTGGCGGCCGCATTTTCTTTCTCTTCAAACGAATTCGTAATCGTCGCCTTGCCGCGGAGGTCGGTGATGAGCGTCTGGGACAAGGTGCCGAGCTGCTGATATTCAAGCGATTCCGTAATCTCCGCTTTTTTCTCTTCCAGCGTAGGCGTCGAGGCTTGCTTGTGGTCGATGACTTTGATGATATGGTAGCCGTAGTCGGATTTGATCGGTGCGGAGATTTCGCCGACCTTAAGGTCGAAGGCTGCCTTCTCGAATTCCGGAACCATGGCGCCTTTGCCGAAGTAACCGAGGTCGCCGCCATTCGCCGCGCTGCCGGTATCGGTCGATTTTTCCTTGGCAATCGCCGCGAAGTCGCCGCCGTTTTTGAGCTGCTTCTCGATGGCGTCGGCTTCTTCCTTCGTCTTGACGAGAATATGGGAGGCTTTCACCTGTTCCTCGGTTGCGAAGGAAGCTTTGTTCTCATCGTAATACTTCTTGATGTCCGCATCGGTTACTTTGACTTTGTCCTTGAGCAGCTTGCGAAGCTGCACCTGCATCTGCAGCTGGTTGTTGAGAACGTCCTCCGACAAGCCGGCCTGCTTCAATGCGTCCTTAAACGCGCTTTCGCTGCCGAAGTTCTTCTTGACGTCTGCAAGCTCTTTGGCCATTTCATCTTCGGTGACCTCGATCTTCTTGTTGCTGGCTTCCTGGTCGACGAGCTTCATCGTGATGAGGCTGTCCAGAGCCGTCGTGCCTGCGGAAGGAACCATCGCCTCGTACAGCTCGTCCTTCGAGATCTTCTCGCCGTTGACGGTGGCAACCGTACCGCCCGATGCGGCGCCGCCGCTGCCGTTGAAGAGACTGACCAGCGCGATGACGAGCGCCACTGCCAGCAGGAGCGAAGCGATCATCCAACCGGCAGCGGCTCCGCTGCGGCGAGGACCCGATCCGTCGCCGTCCATCAGCGGCAGATCAGCCGCTCCAGCGGAGGTGTTGACCGCGCTTCCTTCCGTGACCGGCACCGAACCGAATGCGCGCTCGGGATCCGCCGTATGGATTTCGGCGTCGTTCTCGGCCTGCCGGAGGGATTCCTCGGCGCGCTCCTCCTCGACGATATCCTCGGCTTGAAGCGTTTCTTCGCGATGCTCGTCGCCGCTGCGGCCAGCGAATTCGACGCCCTCGTTCGTTGCCGTATCTTCCAATGTAAGATGCTCGTCCTGTTTTGGATCGACCGGATCGAGATGATCCTTGGGATCCTTGTCCTTATCTGCCATGAAACGATTGACTCCCTTCTGTATCCTTCAAAGAGTGGTGAATGCAATGGATTCTGGATATTGCTTGCTGCGAGAATAATATCAAAATCCATGCCGGGTTACCTTAACGGAACATGAAATTTCTACAAATTGGCTTTGAAAAAGTCGATCGTGGCATTCAGAGCCTGATCCAGCGCCTCCGTCGTGCCGGCAAAAGGATGAACGGCGCCGAACGTATGGCCGGTTCCTTCCAGCTCGATCGCGGGCTGATGGGGCGCCGCTTCCTGCAGGCGGTGAAAGCCTTCGACCAGACGGGGAGCATCGTCGCTTCCTTGAATCATCAAGACCGGAATCCGGAGTCCGGCGAGGCGGGCGGGAATGTCGAAGCGGTCTTTATTGGCGTCCAGATCCTCGAAAAACTCGCGCCGCACAGGCATTTCCTGCCGAGTCCGTGAGTTGGTGACGTAGGCGACGCCTTCCTCGCGGGCCTTGGCCTCGAAGGCGTCGTCGAACAGGTTGGCGCGGGCGATGCCGTTCCAGGTAGCGGCCGCCCGGATGAGCGGATGCTCGGCGGCGAAGATGAGGGCGTTGCCTCCGCCTCTGCTGTGGCCGATCATGCCGAGCTTAGCCCGCTGGATCAAGCCCGCGTGGGGCAGATTGCCGCCGATCGCGGCTTTGAGGACTTCCGCCAAGTCGGCCTGCTCGCGGGTGTAGGTGTTGTAGCCGAATTTGGACAGCTCATCGAAATCCTGCTCGCCGACTCCGTTGCGGGAGAAATTGAAAGTGATGGCGACAAAGCCGGCTTCGGCCAGCTTCTCGGCCGCATAGGGCATGAAAGCCCAATCCTTGAAGCCCTTGAAGCCATGGGCCAGGAACAGCGCCGGGCGATCTCCCGGCTTTTTGGCCGCACGCACTTCGCCGCGGATAATGCCGCCGTCGCCAAGCCTGATTTCGAAGGGCGACACGAATAGATGGGACATGAAACATACTCCTCTCAAGCTATAGCATTTCCAAAACTAAGCATAAACTTCCTAGCCGTTTCGTTCAAATGGAACTTGCGGCATATTCCTGCAGCGGCGCCTGCGGCTCCCTGTTCCATCCCCCGCTGCAGTTTGGTACGATGGAGGACGGGCATGGAGGCTGAAACATTTCCTGCTTCGGGATCGTTCAGAAGATTAACAACCATTCATTCGACATTTAAGACAGGCTCGCCGGGAGGCGGATCTCATACAGCAAAGGGGAACGACGATGATGAAAAACCGAAACAAACGAATTGCGGCAGCGCTTCTGCTTGCCCTTACCGCCTGGGCGGCAGCAGCCTGCTCCGACAGCTCCGCTCCGGGAACGGGTTCGGCAGTCAACGAGGCTGCTGGAAATGTGCAGACGGCCTCTCCGTCGCCGTCGCAGGATCCGGCAGCCAATGACGGCAGCGAAGCTGCGGGAGGCGGAGCGGCAGCGAATGCAGAGGACACAAATGCAGGCGAAGCGGCGAATCCATCCGGCTCCAAGGGCGGCACAGACAAGCCGGCAGGGGACAAGAATGGACAAGGAACCGCTGTCTCCGGGCAGCCGTCCGAACAGGTTGCGGCCCAGGCCGATACGGTGGCGGCCCTGATCAACAAGGAGTTCCGCCTGCCGAAGGGCTACGTGCCGGATGACCTCGTCTACCCGGACATTCCGTTCACCTTCAGCGAAAAGATCGACAAGCGCAAGCTTCGCAAGGAGGCTGCCGGGGCGCTGGAGAAGCTGGTGGCAGGTGCGAAGAAAGACGGAATCTCGCTGGCTGGGGTGTCGGGCTACCGCTCGGAAACGAGACAAAAAACGCTGTATGACAACTATGTCAAAAAAGACGGAGTCGCTGCTGCGGACAAATACAGCGCACGGCCGGGGCATAGCGAGCACCAGACCGGACTTGCGATCGACATGTCCGGAACGGACGGCAAATGCGCGGCGGAAAGCTGCTTCGGCGGTACGCCGGAAGCGGAGTGGCTGGCGGCGCATGCGGCGGAATACGGCTTCATCATCCGTTATCCCGAAGGCAAGGAATCCATTACGGGTTATAAATACGAGCCGTGGCATATCCGCTTCGTAGGCAAGGAACTGGCCGCCAAGCTTGCTGAAAGCGGAGACACGCTGGAGGAGTATTACGGAGCCGCGGTACCGGTTACGGGACGGAAGTAAGCGTCGGGACGAAGGCATTCACGGAGTCAGAAAGCAGATCCGCCAAGGCGGGGATGAAGGCGGGGGAGCCCGTTTTCGTCTCCGCCTTTTTGTCGGGCCGTTCCCTTCTAGGCTTGCTGTTTTCCTAATAAGGTTAGAGTAGCAAGGAAGGGGGCTTAGGGGGATGGATTGGGACTGCGCAATCATTGGCGGCGGGCCTGCGGGCTTGAGCGCCGCCTTGATGCTGGGCCGCTCGCAAAGGTCGGTCCTTTTGCTCGACGATCATCAGCCGCGCAACTCCGTGACGGAGGCCAGCTACGGCTATCTGACGAGAGACGGGATTGCGCCTGAGGAATTCCGCACCCTCGCCCGCAATGAACTGGCGCAATATCCTTCGGTGCGGCTGAGCAAGAGCCGGGTCGTCTCGGTGGAGAGGGTCAATGGAGGTTTCCGTGTCTTTACCGCGGCCGGGGGTTCCGCCGCCGCCCGCACGGTGTTGCTTGCCGCAGGACTGCAGGAGCGGTTCCCGGACATTCCCGGACTGCGGGAAATGTACGGCAAAAGCCTGTTCAGCTGCCCTTACTGCGACGGCTGGGAGTTTCGCGGGCAGCCGCTGCTGGTGCTGTCGACGGGAAGCGGCTTGTTCCAGCAGGCGCGGCTTCTGCTCGGCTGGAGCCGCGATCTGCTCGTATGCAGCCACGGGGCATCCAATCTGACCATGCAGCAGAGGCATGCGCTGGAGAGCCGGGGAGTGAAGGTCAGCTCTCTCCGGATCGCCGCTCTTGAAGGGAGCGGCGGCAAGCTGCGCGAGGTCGTCTTCGAGGACGGCAGCCGGATAGCCCGCAGCGGCGGCTTCGCCTCGCCGGACGGGATGCTCGGCACGCCGCTCGGTAGCCAGCTCGGCTGCGCGCACGATGCGTACGGCTCCGTTTCGGCCGACGGCTCCGGCCGCACAAGCGTCCCCGGCGTCTATGCCGCGGGGGATACGGCGGGGTTCTCGCCGTCGCAGATCGTCGTCGCGGCGGCCAGCGGCACCCGCGCCGCGGTCGGCATCATCGGCGACCTGGCCGAGATCGATTTTATCCGGATGGGTGGATGAGCAGCCATCGTTCTTGTGCGAAAAGAAAGATCCCTTCATCGGTGGACATTGGCGGCAACATGCCGTTTCCTGCCGGGAAGGGATCTTTTTGGCTTGCTCTTCGGCTTGGAGAGAAGCCTGGTCGCAAGCTGATGCTGGTGCAGGAAGGACGACGGATTGAACCCGGGAGCGAAGCCACCGGCAAGGCGCCTGGGGTGGAACCCGGAAGCGGAGCCACCGGAATGGCACCTGGTGTTGATCCCGGGAGCGAAGCCTCCGGAATAGGTACCTGGTGTTGATCCCGGGAGCGAAGCATCCGGAATGGCATCTGGTGTTGATCCCAGGAGCGAAGCCACCGGAATGGCACCTGGTGTTGATCCCGGGAGCGAAGCATCCGGAATGGTACCTGGTGTTGATCCCGGGAGCGAAGCATCCGGAATGGCCCTGTAGAAATGACAATGTTCGCCTTTGCCGCCGGATTTCCACTTTGGGATTAATCTAATCAGGAAATCTGGCGGCAACAGCGATCGGAAGGGCCGTCCGGCAGCGAAGCGAATTTGGGTTCACCCCGCAGGGCCGTCCGGCAGCGAAGCGAATTTGGGTTCACCCCGCAGGGCCGTCCGGCAGCGAAGCGAATTTGGGTTCACCCCGCAGGGCCATCCGGGCTGCGAAGCGAAACTGGGCTCGGATTTCAAGCTTCAGGCCTCCGCATCCACGCGTTTCTGTTCGGCCGGCCAAAGCCAGCGGCTGAGCAGGATTCCGGCTGCGCCGAGCAGAAGGATGACAACTCCGAACCGGCCGAAGATTTCCCGAGGGCCGGCCAGCTCGACCAGGAATCCGCCGAGCAGCGGAGCGGCGATCATGACCGTGCTGAGGACCATGCTCTGGATGCCGAACACCCGGCCGGTCATGCCCGGAGGCGTCTCCTTCTGAAGGCAATAATTGAAGGCGATGATGAACATGCCGTTGCCGGCTCCGAGGAGCAGGCCGAGCAAAAGGACCGGCAGCGCAGCGGCGCCGGGAGGCAGGAGACCGAGTCCCCCGACCGCCGCGCCGATCATCGCGTACCCTCCGCCCAGACGCAAGCCGTAGCCCAGGCTGCGCCCGATCTTGTTCAGGAGAGCGATAGCTCCAACCGCGCCAGCTCCAGCAGCCGCAACCAGCCAGCCGAGCATGTATTCCTTGTCGGGCGCAAGCACGAGGAACAGGCTTGCGAACTGGAAATCGACGATCTGGATCGACAACGCGCCGAGCAGGCCGAACAGCATCGTATTGCGCAGCAGCCTGTTCCGGAGGATGAAGCTCCAGCCTTCTTTCCACATTTGGCGGAACGGCAGCGGCTTGCAGCCTTCAGAAGAATCGCTGCCATTGCGGGCAGAGCCGCAGACGGCCGCAGCTTTCCCGTCAATGGCATTGATCTTGATGAACAAAAGCATGGCATAAGAGAAAAGCCGCATGCAGACATTGAATCCGATGCACCATGCGGGGGAAAGGACCGTCAAGGCCAATCCGCCCAGCAAGGGGCCGGCGATTTTGGAGCTCTGGTTCACGAGGCCGTTCAGCGAGGCTGCCTGCAGCAGCTGATCCTCCCGCACGAGGCTGCGGGTCAAGGACTGCTGGGCCGGCACATTGAGCGCGGAAACGGCGGAACGCAGCGCGAGCACCGGCAGCAGCCAGAACATGTTCGGAACGAGCAGCAGGGCGGCGGTCAGCGCAGCGGTAAGCAGATCGCACCATCGCATCAGCTGCAGCTTGTTGAGCCGGTCTGCGGCCACTCCCGCCACGGATCCCAGCAGGAGATATCCATCCCTGCGTCCTGGGCAATGTCGCGCCTCCCGCCCCTTTCTCCCGCCCTATCTCGTCATGCCCTTGTCTCTCGCAATATCTTGTCATAGATGTAGGAAAATTTAGGCATGCCCTCTGTTGTTTCGGCCCCTGCGGGCTCGGTTAATACTGCTACAACAGCGGACGGCACAGTCGTCCGGCGGGTTTGACAGAAGGGCAGGCATCCAGTCCTGCCCGGCTGTCGAATCCGTAAACTAACTTATGAAGGGTACGGTGAATCCCATGTTGAGATGGGCAGTTATTTTCCTTATCATCGCCATCGTGGCGGCAATCTTCGGTTTCGGCGGCATCGTCGGCGCAGCGGCAGGCATTGCCAAGGTCCTCTTCTTCATCTTCCTGATCCTGTTCGTCATCTCGCTCATTACGGGCCGGAGAACAACCCCTTAACGGGGCAGCGCGAACGGATAAGCAGCAGGCCGAAGCCCGTCCGGTCCCGGACGGGCCTACGCCGGAAAGCTTTCGCTTCCTTCGGGAAGCGGAAGCTTTTTTTGCGTTCCGGAACAAGGATTTTATTGAAGGAATCCGAACCAGGGTAAGAGAGGTAGGGAAGCAGCAGCCTCGAGAAGGAGGAGATGACTATGAATCTCGCAACCGCACAGCAAAGGCGCCGCCTGGAAGAGAAAGCGATGGAAGGCGGTCTCCTGACGGCGGCGACTCTGATGGAGAACGCCGGCCGCGCATTGGCCGAGGCGGTATACCGATTCGCCCTCGGCCATGAGCTTGAAGGCCCGTATGCCCGGCGCTTGCCGGGAAGTCCGGGCACAGGCGCTGTCCGCAGCTGCCGGTCCGGCGTCCATACGATCAGCAACAGCGGCGAGGTACGGCCATGGGCCATTCTGACGGGCAAGGGCCGCAACGGCGGGGACGGCCTCGCGGCCGCCAGGCATCTCGCGCTGCTCGGCGTGCCGGCGCGCATCGTCTATTCCGCTCCTCCGGAGCAGCTGGACGAGGAAGCCGTCCGCCAGCGCCGGCTGCTGCACAAGCTTCCGGCTGCGCTCCAGCCGGATGAACAAGTCTACGAGCCGGGCGCAATCGACTGGAACGGCTTCGGAGGCATCGTCGATGCCCTGCTCGGAACCGGTACGGTCTCCGGCCCGCTCCGCGAGCCCGTCGCCTCGCTGATCCGCGAAGCGAACGGCAGCGGCTTGCCGATCGTCTCGGCCGATCTGCCGAGCGGCGTCGAACCGGATACAGGCGCCGTATCGGATCCCTGCATCCAGGCTTCGGCTACCGTCGCCTTCGGCCTCGCCAAGATCGGCCTGGCCCAATATCCAGGCGTCGGAATGGCCGGCGACGTCCTCGTCGCTCCGATCGGCGCCTCTCTCGATGCTGCGGCCCTGGGCTTGCCAGCCGTCCATATGCTGTCTGAACGCGTGCTGCGGAATGCGCTGGGGGAGGAGCCGGATGACCGACGTCAGGCCGACAGCAACAAAGGGACGTACGGCCATGTGCTGACGGCTGCGGGAAGCCGCCTCATGAGCGGAGCCGGCTTGCTCTGCGCGACAGCCGCGCTGCGCTCAGGAGCCGGTCTCGTCACCTGGGCGCTGCCGGACCGCATGGCGGAAGCCGTCATCGGCCTGCGCCCGGAGCTCATGCTGGCTGCGCTTAACGATGGAGGCAGCGGCGGCTGGCAGGAAGTCGATCCCGTCGAGCTCGCCTCCGCGGCTGCGGAGATGGACTCGCTCGTCCTCGGCCCCGGCCTCGGCAAGCTTCCTCCCGGCTGGCTGCGACGGCTGTGGGAAGCTCTGCCGGAATCGCTGCCGCTCGTGCTGGATGCCGATGCGCTGAACCATCTCGCCGCAGAAAAGGACTTCGCTTCCTGGCCCCGCCGCCAGGGCGGCGTCGTCCTCACCCCGCATCCCGGCGAGATGTCCAGACTGACCGGATGGTCCACGCCGGAAGTGCAGCGGAACCGCATCGAAGCAGCCCGGCGCTACGCCTCCGGTCACGGGGTCACGCTTGTTCTGAAGGGAGTCCGCACCGTCATCGCGGCTCCGGACGGCACCTGCTTCGTGAATCCGACCGGCAATGCGGGCATGGCGACCGGCGGCACCGGGGGACGTGCTCGCAGGCATCATCGGCAGTCTGCTCGCCCAAGGAAAGAGCCCGGCAGCCGCAGCCGCTCTCGGCGTCTGGCGCCATGGAGCGGCGGGAGACCGCGCCGCAGCCGTCCGCCGCTTCCCGGCCTCCCTGATTGCCTGACCAATGACGAGATTGAGACGATCAGCGCGCAGGCAACGATTCCAGGTCCGAAAGGTACGAAGTCGCTCGACGATCGGGCGCTCAATGCCGGTATTATCGCGAAAGGTTGCGTCGATCCGGACTTTAGCGATAAAGCGCTGCAGGCGCATTACGGCGCCTCTGACGCGATTGATTGCGTAGGGAAGGCGCTGCTTCCTGGCGAGGTCATTAAGGTACTCGCGGCCATTATGGAGTCGTCCGGCTTCGGCAAAGAAGACGAAATGGTCCAAGAAGCAAAAAACTGATAAAGGCGGGCGGTGAGGCCTGGTTTATCCATGCGATATTCCAGCGCCATCACATCCCGCCGCACGAGCTTTATGCAATGGACCGCCATCACCGCGCTTTTATGTACGCATCGATGGCGGTAGTGTTCGACGAAGAGGAGAAAGCACAGAAGGAAGCAGAGAGGATGATGAAACAAAATGGACGATGAGTTATACGCAACGCTTGAGCGCGCTAGCAAAATACTCGCAATCATGGCGGAGCTAACCGAAACCAAATCGGCGGGCCTATGGCATTTTGAAACGGCATATCCGCAGGAATACCGTGAGATTACGGAGATTGCACGCTCTATACGCGTGTTACCTGACCGCGGCGTGTCGTATATGGGCTATTGCCTTCAATCATACGTGCGCGAGTACCTTGAGACGGACCGGATTCATCGCGAAAAGAGCGCGCACAGCCGCGAGGTACGTAAGCAAGGCGAATTGTTCGAGAAAACGGCGGAAAAAGCTATACACGCCGTAATGAAGGGAGTGTTAGGTAATGGCGGGATTTGATTTAATCGCGCGAATAAAGTTAGTCGATCAAATGTCGCCAGGCCTGCGGACAGCTACGCGTTACGTAGGCGAAATGCGCAGGGCTACCGAGTTGACAAAAGCGGCAACGACTGGTTACGCCAGCGCTACCGACAGCCTGCGTAGCTCATTATCGCGCGTAACCTCACCTAGCCAACAGTTTAGGCGCGAGATGAACGAGTCAAGAAACTCGCTGCTCGGCGTTAGAACCGCGTTCCTATCGCTCGGTAGATCGATGGCGGGCGGCCTCGCGTTCGGCGCTATTGGTGCAGGCGCGATCGGTATCGGCGCTACGCTGGCGGCCGGTATATCCGCGAGTGTGAAGGGGCTTAAGTTGGCTTCCGATGCGGAGCAGGCGAATATCGCGTTTACGACGATGTTAGGCAGCGCGGCAAAGGCGAAGACGTTCCTTGCGCAGCTTACGGAATTTGCGAATAAAACACCGTTCGAGATGCCGCAATTGCGAGACGCATCTAAGCGACTCCTCGCGTTTGGATTCGCGTCTAAGCAAATTATTCCGATGATGACCGGACTCGGAAACGCAGCCGCTGGTCTCGGTCTTGGCGCGGACGGTATAGATCGTCTGTCCCTTGCCATCGGACAAATCAAGGCGAAAGGTAAACTGCAGGGCGATGAGGCGATGCAACTCACAGAGGCGGGCATACCGGTATGGGACATTCTCGCGAAGAAGGTAAAGACGACAACCTCCAAGATGATTGAATTATCTTCGAAAGGACTCGTTCCTGCTAACTTCGCGATTAAGACGCTAATCGAAGGGTTAAACGAACGCTTTCCTAAAATGATGGATAAGCAATCGAAATCCCTCGCTGGCATGTACTCTACAATTAAGGATACGTTTAGTTCGAAGATCCTTACGAAGTGGGGTCAGGGCATCGCGGACGGTATTCGGCCAAATCTTACGAAGATGCTAACGTGGATTAATAGCAATGGCAGGGCAATAGATCAGTGGGGCGCCCGTCTTCGAAGTATAGCGGCCTCCGGATCTTCTTTCTTTTCTAACATGGTAAGCAGCGCGACACAGTACCTTGATAAACTCTTCAAGCGTCCGGAGTTTAAATCGATTCAGACTATTCAAGGTAAAATTAAGTACGTGTTCGATGACATCCAGAAGGTATTTAACGATTGGTGGAGCGCGTCCGGCCGCCAGGTGTTTGAGGAAGGCTCAAGTCGTATCACAAAGGCGCTTCTATCCACGCTAGAGAACTCGCTTCCACAGATGATCGATATCGGAACTAAACTCGGTTCAGGTGTCGCCGCGGGAATGTGGTCGGGGATGCAACAGTCGAAATCACTCGGATGGTTCTTTAAAGTCCGCGATTTTATGACCCCGCAATTCATGGATGACTTTTGGAATTGGTCCGGTAATCAACTCGGTCTAAAAGGAAATAGCGCTCCGTCAACGCCTAGCGACATTAAGCTTACGATGCCGGACTTTGGATTAAATGGCGGAGGCGGAGGTACAACCGTTACTCAATCGTTAGGGCCGCGAACGGTTACGAATAATATTCGCGTTGATATGACCGGCTCAACCGTCCGTAACGACGCCGACATTGACCGTATCGCGAAGCAAATCGCGAAGCATGTAGCGGTGGCCTACTAATGCCAGGCACATTCGAAATGCCGGAAGGGTCCGGATACGCCCAATTGCGCGCCGCGATCAAGCATGTAGGATATAACAAGGACGTCGATTTCGAATTCGGCACGGTAACAGCGGCGCCAGATATCCGCGTCAAACTCGATAACGTACCGTTCGAACTCGACGACGGCGATTTCGATATTGCCGAATGCCTACGCGACCATACCGTTACGCTCCGCTATCCTAACGGCGAGCGCGTAGAGGTGACGGTCGAGGCCGGCCTTAAATTGGGCGATCGCGTAGTTGTCGCGTCATATAACAATGATCAGCGCTATCTTATCTTGGCGAGGGTGTAACGAAAGGAGGACGCAAATGTACCGTAACACAACCGAAGAAATACGCGTAGATATCGCGGATCTGAAGGAGAGGCTGCGCCAGCACCGTATCGAGAGCGGTAGGAATCCGGACCCGCCTCCGCGACCTAAGTTCGTGGATGTGCCGCTGTCTATCGCGATGGTGGAACGTCTTAAACCGTTCAGACAAATCGCGGTGAAGTATGCGGCGATTATCGCGGACGGTCGCGCGGTCCGGGTTGATACGGATAAATTCGCTGAATACGAACGCCTTTCGGAGCTTCTATGCTTCTCGAAAGGCTTTTGGAGTACGACGATGGGCGGATTTGTCCGTAATATTAAGAACGTTATGAACAAGGTCAACAATGCTATCGATGAGGATTCACTTGAAGACTTCGATCTATTGGCCGAAGCGCGTAAACTCGCGATCATGTTCCGTATCTTTGACGACATTCGTGTTAGAGACCACGACGGATACGCTTATTACGCGGAGAATCGCGACATCCTACGTTTCGATGAAACCAACCGCATGTGTAGCGATGAGGAAGCGTACCAGGCAGCTTTTGACGAAGCATGGGCGCATTACCAAACTATAAAAGACGAGGAGTACGACTAATATGAGCGGAAGCAAACGGCGTAGGATTTTAGAGGCGCAACTTACCGGCCAGCAGAAGCGTGCGGCTGAACTACTGGTCGCGAATGAATGGGCGGAGCTGACAGAAGATGGCCGTAAGAAGACGATGCAGGAACTCGCGGATGAAATCTCTATCGCTAGATCCACCTTGTACGAGTGGAAGGCGAATGAATCGTTCAGCGACTACGTGAACTATCTAACGGATAAACAGCTCGAATCGATGCGCGGCGAGGTGAACGTCGGTATCATGCGACTTATTCGCGGAGGGGCTAACGGGATTCCTTCTGTCAAGGCGCTTGATTTGTATCTTCGGAGGTTCGCGCTGCTGACCGATAAGACCATCGTCGAGGACACGCGAGATACCGTTCTTACGCGCCAGAAGACGGACGAAGAGGTGCGCAAGGATATCGCCGAGCTTGACGCGATGATTAACGGTGAGAAGACGGAATAACAAACGGGGCGTAATCGTATCCATAACGGGTGCGGTTGCGCCCCTTTTTTCGTTGCGTGTCCGATTGGCCGTACGCACGGCAAACGGTTATTATCGCGTCAGAACGGCGCAAACGAGCGAATATGACGATTACATATCGTAATGATTACGGACAGTATCGGACGAAATAGGCGATTCCCTGCGACTGGTACCGCGTATAGCCTGCACGACGCTCCCGGCGGACGCCCTCCGTCAAACTCACGGGTCAGCAGCGCCAGACGATCGCCCGTTTATATGCGCAATAGTACAAATTGACAGCGATCGGCTTCGCTATCTGTTCGCATCAATAGCGAATAAATGGCGTAATGGCGCGGTATACCCGTACGAACACCGAACGGGGGAGGTACGCGCTAGATTCATGATCTTGCGAAGAGGGAGTCGCGATGAAGCAGAATTCGACCTGACGCTTTATCGCGGTGAAGCGTAACCCCCATGCCGGCCGGTCGGAGGGGTGCGGCTGCCGCTCATACACTGCAAATATCAATTTTTCAAACGGGGGTCAAGCGTCCATTTTCGCCCTTATAATAGGAAGCGTTTTTTCGCGTTGACTTGTCGGCCGGCTTCGTGTATTATGAATTTTGCGCGGTTGAGAGGCACGCTTTTCTCTGAATCGGCGCGTTCAGTCGGATTTATCCCCGTTGCATAGCGGATCGCCTTTCGGAGTAGCCTAGCGTTGAATCTTACGCGGCCTGCCGAAAAAGACGCGGTGCAAAAACGGGCTAAACCGCACCATCATGCGCGTATGGCGGAATTGGCAGACGCACCAGACTTAGGATCTGGCGCCTTCGGCGTGGGGGTTCAAGTCCCTCTACGCGCATCCACAAAACCTTGAGAAATCAAGGTTTTTTTTGTTTTTCCGAATAAAAGGCTGAATCGTCGCGAGCGGCTTAACCACATAAATCTTTGACATTTCAATTGAGAACCGTTATCATACATTGTATAATGATAATCGTTATCAAATAATCGGGTCGCAGCGATCCGCATAAGCAGAGAGGAGCTTGCAGCCATGGTTCGATTGACGACCAGCCAGCTGGATATAGCCTATGAAAAGAGACAGATCGTCCGTGACCTCAACCTGAGCATTCCTCAGGGGAAAATCACGGCGCTGGTAGGGTCTAACGGCTCCGGCAAGTCGACGATTCTGAAGACGATGGCTCGCCTGATGTCTCCTCAAAACGGACAGGTGCTGCTTGACGGCAAGTCCATCCATAAGCAGGCCACCAAGGAAGTCGCCAAGGAATTGGCGATTCTGCCTCAGAACCCGACGGCTCCCGATGGCCTGACGGTGCAGGAGCTTGTCTCCTACGGCCGGTTCCCTTATCAGAAGGGATTTGCCTCCATGCGCAAGGAAGACCGCGAGATCGTGGACTGGGCGCTTCAGGCGACGAGCATGACGGAATTCGCGGATCGTCCTGTGGACCAGCTGTCGGGCGGACAGCGGCAGCGGGGATGGATTGCCATGGCGCTGGCTCAGGAGACGGATATCCTCTTCCTCGACGAACCGACGACATTTCTCGATATGGCTCATCAGCTCGACGTTCTGCAGCTTCTTGAAGAGCTGAACGAGCAGGCGAAGAGGACGATTGTCATGGTGGTCCATGACTTGAACCATGCCTCGCGCTTCGCCCACCATATGATCGCGATCAAATCAGGCCGAGTTATGGCCGAGGGCGCGCCGGCTGAAGTCATGACGCCTGCCGTAATGAGGGATGTATTCGGCATCGAAGCCGATATCGTATCGGATCCGCGTACAGGAGTTCCTCTGTGCCTTCCATACGCTTTGGCGCCCAAAGAAAAGCGCAGGGAAACGGTGGCTGCAGCGGCATTGGAGCCGCAGCAGGTATTGCAGGCGGCTGTTTCGGGCCGTTAGAACGTCTAGTAACGGAGTTTAGGAATCGAGGGATAAGCATGAACGCAGATATCAGGCAGAAGCTTTCAGACAAGCATGGACTGCTCTGGGAGCTTCCCGATGGAATTCATATGACCGCTACCGCAGAGGAGCTGGCGCGGCCAGACACGGCATCCCGGTTCCTGGAGCTGTATGCAGGCCTGCTTCCGTCCACTTCGATTCAGCCTTCGGCTACTTACTTCTGTTCCTGGGCGAGAAGCCTTACAAGCGCGGTGCATTGGCTCCTGGCCAGCCGCGGCGGCTGCCTGTCGGTAGCTCCGCAGGATTGGACCGTCGTGCTTGCCAAGCCGGGAGCGTACGCTTCCATCAGCTTCATGCCTTCCTCCGCCACGCTTGTCACAGTGGAGGGCGACGGCTCGGCTATCGACCCGCAGACCGTCATGGACCGTTTATACGGAGAGCTGATCGCACCTATTTTCCGCACCTTCGCTGATGTGTCCGGCGTTCGCCAGAACGACCTGTGGCGGCTCATGGCGACCAATCTGAACTATACCAAGGCGACACTGCTTGCAGACTCCCCCGCAGAAAATGAATTCATGTCCTTGGAATCGGACTTTCGTTATGTGCTGACTGAAATGCCAGGCGAGAAGGTAGGGTTGGATCGCAATCCGCTGGCCATTCCGATGAGATATGTGGACAATCCGTACAAGCCCGGGGAGCAGAGCATGATGCGGGCTTCATGCTGCCTGGCTTACATGACGGACTTCGCGAAATACTGCTATACTTGTCCAAGGCTCAAATCTTCCGAACGCGACAGAATGATACAGGAAATCCGGGAGATGCAGAAGGTTTAAAAGAACAAAAAACAATTTCAAAAAAACACTTGCATTCCTTTGGGCAAGCTGATATATTATTACTTGTCGCGCTGAACAAAAGCGATGACAACAAGCGGAAGTGGCTCAGCGGTAGAGCATCGCCTTGCCAAGGCGAGGGTCGCGGGTTCGATTCCCGTCTTCCGCTCCATAGTGTGTGCCCGTAGCTCAGCTGGATAGAGCATTTGACTACGAATCAAAAGGTCGGGAGTTCGAATCTCTCCGGGCACGCCATTTAAATATCGGGATGTAGCTCAGCTTGGTAGAGCACCTGGTTTGGGACCAGGGGGTCGCATGTTCAAATCGTGTCATCCCGACCATTTAGTTTGCGGGTGTAGTTCAATGGTAGAACTTCAGCCTTCCAAGCTGATAGCGTGGGTTCGATTCCCATCACCCGCTCCATATTTACATAACCTTTCTAATCCTTGCCCTCGGGCAGGGATTTTTTGTTTGGATTGTTGTTTTTGGGATGGAATGCGGCCCCCTTGGGAAACCTGAATCGGAATGAGAATCGGGTTGCCTAGCCCATGCAAGGGGGTTGCAAGATGCCTACGAAGAGATTTGTCGGTGCGGCGAAAAAGCCGCGCTGGATGCTGCTCGGCATAGCAGCGATTATCGGTACCGGGTACGCGGCGCCTCAGGGGGAGAAGGGCAGAGACTATTTCGAGTCGACGGGCCAGGCGTTATGGGAAGTGAGATCCGATCAAAAAGTAATCGCGATGACTTTCGACGACGGACCTGACCCGGTAAAGACCGCCCTCATCCTCGACGTACTGAAGGAATACGAAGCGAAGGCTACTTTTTTCGTCATCGGTAAAAATGCGGAGAAATATCCGGATGTCGTAAGAAGGGAAGCGGAGGAAGGCCATGAAGTAGCCAACCATACGTATACCCATCTGATGAGGCAGCCGCCTCAAGTAGACAAGCTGATCCGTGAAGTGAAGCGCAGCCAGGCGGTGCTGACCGGCATTACCGGCATCAAGCCGGTGCTGTTCCGGCCGCCGGGAGGCATTTACAACGAGCGGATGTTGCAAGCGATGAAACAAGAAGGGATGATGACGATCCTCTGGTCATGGCATCAGGACACGCGCGATTGGGCTCGGCCGGGCACAAGCGCCATCGTGAATAAAGTCATGCGGAACGTGCGGAGCGGCGATATCATTCTTTTCCATGACCGGGTGGAGCACAGCATGCAGACGATCGAAGCGCTGAAACAGATTCTTCCCAGCCTGAAGAAACAGGGATACCGGTTCGTTACGGTCAGTGAGCTGATCCGGTACGACAGCCGGCCGATATGGAACAAAGCCGAAAAGCCTTGAGCGACTCAAGGCTTTTTTCTTGTATGCCGCGTATGGATGCCGCTGCTTTACCGCTGTGACTCACCAAAAAATACTGGCTTCGACAGTCTTCTATCCCAAAAGGTTTTGTAGTATGATGATTAAAGCGATTTTTAGGCACCAGTTAGCGGGTAAGACGGGCCAGAGGGCCGGCCGTACATGACGTTTGAGCAGCAAGGGTTTGAGGTAATGGCATGAACATGCCGTACGCCTCGATACGACGCCTTGTTATTCAGCGTACCGGTAACCGGAGCGGGGCTAGCAGGAGAGCAGCCGCGCTTACCGTGTTTGCAAAATCAGCCATTTCATGCACTCTACGCTAACGATGCGGTTCCGCCCGCCTTGGGCAAGGAACCTGGAGGAGGAACAGAATGTCGGAACAGGCTGTAACCGCCCAAGCGGCGAATCGCCCGCAATCGAATAATCTGCTGCGCCGAGACGTCCGTTTCTTGGGAAATATTCTAGGGGATGTACTCGTTCACCAGGGCGGCAAGGAGCTGCTGGAAGTCGTGGAGAGAATCCGCGAGATGAGCAAGGCGCTGCGCGCCGAGTTCGTGACGGAGCTGTACGATGAGTTCAAGCAGACGATTACGACGCTGGACCCAGATATCCGCCATCAGGTTATCCGGGCATTTGCAATCTATTTCCAGCTGGTCAATATTGCAGAACAGAACCATCGGATCCGGCGCAAGAGGGACTATGAGCGCTCGGCTGGAGAAGCGGTGCAGCCGGGCTCGATCGAAGCGGCTGTCCAAGGGCTGCAGGAGCGCCATATCTCCATCGACGACGTGAAATCCATGCTGAACGACATTTCCCTCGAGCTCGTCATGACGGCTCATCCGACGGAGGCGACCCGCCGCGTCGTGCAGGACATCCACAAGCGGATCGCTGTCGGCATGATGGAGCTGGACAATCCGAACCTGACCTACCGGGAGCGGGAGAAGCTGCGCGAAGGGCTGCTCAATGAAGTGCTCATCCTTTGGCAGACCGATGAGCTGCGCGACCGCAAGCCTACGGTCATCGACGAGGTGCGCAACGGCCTTTATTATTTCGACGAAACGCTGTTCGAAGTTCTTCCCAACGTCTACGAGGAACTGGAGCGCTGCCTTCACAAATATTATCCGGAAGAGCAGTGGCATGTGCCGACTTACCTGAAGTTCGGCTCGTGGATCGGCGGCGACCGGGACGGCAACCCTTCCGTCAAGGCCAAGGTGACCTGGGAGACGCTGACGCTGCACAAGCAGCTCGCGCTCCGCAAGTATGAGACCGTCCTGAAGCAATGGATGGAGATTCTCAGCTTCAGCACGAATATCGTGGAAGTGCCGGCGGAGCTGATGGATTCCATCGCAAAGGATCAGCAGAGCGTCGAGCTGCGAGGCGTCGACAGATGGCGCAACGTCAAGGAGCCGTACAAGATCAAGCTCAGCTACATGCTTGAGAAGCTTGTCAACACGGGAGACGATTCCCTTCGCGGCTCGTCCACGCGCTACGGCAGTCCGGATGAATTCAAGGAGGACCTGCTGCTCATCGACCGCAGCCTGCGTTCCCATTATGCGGATTATACGGCCGATACGCATGTCCGCAAGCTGATCCGCCAGGTGGAGCTGTTCGGCTTCCATATGGCTGCGCTCGACATCCGCCAGCACAGCCAGGAGCATGAGAACGCCATGGCGGAGGTTCTGGCGAAGATGCATATCGTCGAGGACTACGCGGCGATGGGCGAAGAAGAGAAGATCGCGCTGCTGGCCAAGCTGCTGGACGATCCGCGTCCGCTTACGTCGGGCCATCTGGATTATTCCGAGAGCACCCGCGAATGCCTGGACGTCTACCAGACCGTCTACCGCGCCCAGCAGGAGTTCGGCACGGACTGCATTTCCAGCTACCTGATCAGCATGACCCAAGGCGCCAGCGATATGCTGGAGGTCATGGTATTCGCCAAGGAAGTGGGCCTCTTCCGCAAGGAAGCGGACGGCTCGGTGCGATGCACGCTCCAGTCGGTGCCGCTCTTCGAGACGATTGACGACCTGCATGCCGCGCCGGAGATCATGAAGAGGCTGTTCGAGCTGCCGCTGTACCGCCAAGCCGTTGAGGCAAGAGGCAACCAGCATGAGATCATGCTGGGCTACTCCGACAGCAACAAGGACGGCGGTGTCGTTACGGCCAACTGGGAGCTGCGCATGGCCCTCAACGATATTACGGAGACGGGCGCGCAATACGGCGTCAAGCTCAAGTTCTTCCACGGCCGGGGCGGGGCGCTGGGCCGGGGCGGCATGCCGCTCGGCCGCAGCATTCTCGCTCAGCCTCCGCATACGATCGGAGGCGGAATCAAGATCACGGAGCAGGGCGAGGTGCTCTCGTCGCGCTACTCGATGCAAGGAATCGCGTACCGCAGCCTGGAGCAGGCGACTTGGGCGCTGCTGACCGCGGCGCGGCTCGCGATGCATCCGGAGCAAATGGCTCCCGAAAATCCGGAATGGAATGAGATCGCCAAGGAGATCTCCGAGACGGCTCAGCGGAAGTACCAGGATCTGATCTTCCGGGATCCGGACTTCATGGAGTTCTTCAAGGGAACGACTCCGCTGTCCGAAGTGGGCGAGCTCAACATCGGGTCGCGCCCGTCCAAGCGCAAGAACAGCGACCGCTTCGAGGATCTGCGCGCGATTCCTTGGGTATTCGCCTGGACGCAGAGCCGTTACCTGCTTCCGGCCTGGTACGCCGCCGGAACCGCGTTCCGGAGTTATGCCGGCGCGGATGAGAAGCGGCTCCAGACCCTTCAGGAGATGTACAAGGACTTCCCGTTCTTCCGCTCGCTTGTCGACAACCTGCAAATGGCCATGGCCAAAGCCGATCTGATCATCGCTAGAGAATATGCCGGCATGATTCAGAACGATGGGGTCCGTGACCGGATCTTCCGCCTCGTCGAGGAGGAATACGCTCTGACGTTGAAGTTCATTCTCGACATTACGGGACAAAAGGACTTGCTGGACAACGTTCCGGTCATACAGGAATCGATCCGCTTGCGCAATCCATACGTCGATCCGCTCAGCTATCTTCAAGTGGAGCTGCTGACGGAGCTGCGCCAGGAAGAGGGCGACAACGCCCATCTGCTGCGCGAAGTGCTGCTCACGATCAACGGAATTGCCGCAGGCCTCCGCAATACAGGCTGATAGCCTGAACGGAAAAGCACCGCATCTACACCAGGTTGACTGGTTCATCCGAAGGAAAGGCAGCAAGCGGCCGCACTGCTCAACTATGAGCGCTGCGGCCTTCTTGCTGCCTTTCCCGGCCTGAAAGGGGCGCCCAGAGGCTATGGGGAGACTGGCAAGAGAAGGCTATTGGACATCCGTGCTGCTCGTGCTGCTCGGGGCATCCAGCTACGGATTGATGTCGCCGCTCATCAAGCATGTGTATGGATTCGGGTATACGTTCAGCCAGGTTGTCGTGCATCAGCTGGCTGCCGGGACCGCGATGCTGTGGATCGTGGCTGCAGCGGCGGGGAAACGGCGGGGGGCTTCCTTGCGGCCCCGTCTATCCATGGGGCAATGGGCGGGGCTTGCTCTCATCGGCACGGCAGGACTCGCGATGACGACGGTGCTGTACAATCAAGCCCTGCAAGGGCTCAAGGCCTCCTTTGCCATCGTCTTGCTTTTTCAGTTCACCTGGATTACGATTGCGCTAGACAGTATCTGGAGCCGCCGTCTTCCCGGCTGGGGAAGGCTGGGATGCGTGGCGGTCATTCTGGCGGGCACGGTGCTCGCGCTCGGAATCGGCAGAGCCTCCTGGCCGCACGCCGCGGCCATGCCGCTGTTGTGCGGACTAGGCGCCGCGGTCACCTACAGCCTGTATCTGGCGGGAACCGGACGATTCCGGGCGGATCTCAATCCTTCCGCGGCTTCTGCTATAATGGTCACATTCGGATTTATATTGGTCCTGGCGCTGTTCGGCAGAGGCGCATGGGCAGGAGACGCCGAACCCCGGCTCGTCTTGTGGGCGGTCATGCTTGCGCTGCTCGGGCAAGTTATCCCCACGCTGCTGTTCACGATCGGGATTCCGCGCATAGGGAGCAGCCTTGCCGCGCTGCTGGGGGCCATGGAGCTGCCGGTAGCGGCAGCGGCAGCCTGGCTGATCGGAGGAGAGACGCTCAGCGCCCTCCAGCTGGGAGGCATAGCGGCTATTCTGGCCGGCATCGCGCTGGCGCAGAAGGCTCCCGCCAAGGAAAGTCCGGCAAGTCTGGAGGAATGAATGCAGTGAAATCCATCGAAGCCAACCTCATCCGCCTCGCGCTCAAGGGAGACCAGCGGGCGTTTGCGGATTTGGTTGGCATGTATCAGGACAAGTTATACCATTTGGCTTACCGGATGCTGTACAACCGCCAGGAAGCGGAGGATGCCGTTCAGGAGACGTTCCTGAGGGTGTTCCGCAATATGGAGCGGTATGACGAGTCGATGAAGTTCTCGACCTGGATCTACCGGATTACGACCAATCTGGCCATCGACCGGCTGCGCCGCCGCAAGCCGGGCTTCTCGCTGGATGCGGAGGTGCCGGAGCATGACGGGCTGGACGGTTATTCCATGTTCGCCAGCGAGGATGCATCTCCGGAGGACGAGGTGCTGCTGTCGGAGACCCAGCGGATCATCCGCACCGCGATCGAGACGCTGCCTCCAAAGTACAAATCCGTCATGGTGCTGCGTTACTTGGAGGACTTGTCGCTGCAGGAGATCAGCGATGTGCTCGATATGCCGGTCACGACGATCAAGACGCGCGTCCATAGGGGAAGGGAATTCCTCCGCAAGAAGCTTGAGCACAAATTATAAGCCGCAGGGCTTCACATAACAGGCTCAAAAAAAACGAAACACAACCCGATCTCGCAACGTAAGCTATGAAGTAGAGCGCCGATCAGCGCGTTTTTCAAAAGTCATCGGGAAACGACCCGTTCCCTGAAGAAAGGACTGGCTGCCATGAAATGCAATGTCGCCATCGTTTGGATGCATGACTATATAGACGGCGAGCTGCCCCGCGAGGACGCCGTCGTTCTGAAGGAGCATCTGCTTTCCTGTCCGGGATGCCGGGCACGCTTCGAGCAGCTCGAGAAGACCGAGGCGCTGCTATCCTCCGCCATGACGGAACCGAGGGAGCCGATGCTTGCGCCTGCGGCTTCGGCGGCGCTGACCGAAAGAATTCTAAAACAAATTCCCCCTCCGGCTCGTCATAGAGATTGGACGGGATGGATTCGCAGACATCCTGCCTTGACGGCAGCGGCTGTCTTCGTGCTGGTCATGCTGGCCAGCTTCACGCCTGCCGTCAACAACGGTTCCGAGCTTATCGTGCGCGGCGACGATCTGAGACAGGTCGTCATCGACGGTCATACGGTCATCGTTCCCGAAGGCGCCCATCTGAAGGGCAGCCTGACGGTCGAGAACGGCATCGCCGACGTGCGGGGAGACGTGCAGGGCAGCGTCACGGTTGTGGACGGCTCTCTGCTGACGGCCTCCACGGCTCACATCGCCGGTCAGACACGCAAGATCGACCAGCTGCTGGACCGGCTTTGGTACAAGGTGACCCAGACTTTCGGAAGCACTCCGTGAAGGCTACAGGCCACGCTCCCTGCGCAAGGGAGCTTTTTTTTTTGCTTGACAAGGATTTGTGGTAAGCTAACTAGAAAAGAATAGAGTTAGCACAACACTCAGGGTCAGCCTGCGGACAACAGAAAAAAAAGACATCCGGCAGGCAGCGGGCGGGGGTATCAAACATGAGATTTTTCACGGAAATGACTTGGCAGAGCTGGATCCGCAACGTGATCGACATCGGCATCGTCAGTTATATCATATACAAGCTAATTCTGCTGGTACGTGGCACCCGGGCCGTGCAGCTGATCAAAGGGATCTTCATGCTTGTGGCGACTTGGGCCATCAGCACCTGGTTGGATCTGTACACCTTGAAGTGGCTCATGAACCAAATGTTCACCTTCGGAGTCGTGACGGTGCTCGTCATCTTCCAGCCGGAGCTGCGCCGGGCGCTGGAGCAGCTCGGCCGGGGCAAGCTGTTCGCACGCACCTCGTCGGCGGATCGGGATCAGCTCAACGAGCGGATTACCGAGCTGATCAAGGCGATACAGTTCATGTCCAAGCGCCGGATCGGAGCGCTCATCGTATTCGAGCGCATGACCGGCCTTACGGAGCTGATCGAATCCGGCATCAAGATGGAATCGCGCATCAGCTCGGAGCTGCTCATCAATATTTTCACTCCGAACACGCCGCTCCACGACGGAGCGGTCATCATCCGGGGACCGCAAATCACGGCGGCCGCCTGTTATTTGCCTCTCTCCGAGAACCCCTTCATCAGCAAGGAGCTCGGAACCCGCCACCGCGCCGCGATCGGAGTCAGCGAAGTGACCGATGCGGTATCCGTCGTCGTCTCCGAAGAGACGGGACAGGTTACTCTTGCCGTTGGCGGCATCATCGTGCGGGACATCAAGGAGGAGTCTCTCATCTCCAAGCTGTTCGAGGAGCTGACGCTGCAAAGCTCCGTGAAAGCGAAGCAGAGATCCAGATTCAGCCTGCGCAAAAAGAAAGAAGGCGATGCCAATGGATAAATGGCTCAGCCATCCAACGGCCATCAAGATCCTGTCGGTCGTCTATCKGCCTTTTCAGCCCGAAGCAAAAACAGCCGGAGTAATAAGAAACAACTGCATATTCAGCCGGAATTTAACC
>NZ_CBRA020000079.1:0-19916 GCF_000469945.2 Paenibacillus sp. P22
TCTTGAGCAGCCAGCGGGCAGCAAGACYCRTCACMWKRCGGACGCGGGCCGGATTGGTGCACACGTTCTCGGCGATCGTTTCGCTGGAGGCGCTGCCTTCCGGCAAGTAAGCCAGCAGCCGCTCCTCCTCCATCAGATAGAGCCCTTGGCCGAGACGGCTGTCAAGCTCCGAAGGCTAAACAGAGTGCCGTGTCCGTAAGCAGAATGTACACATTTCTCGGCTTTCGCTCTTCTTGGCCGCCCATCCGTCCGCCCCCCTCGCTTTTTTGTTGGCTGAGCCTCAGGATAGCATGGCTGCGACCGGAGCATAAGCGTCTGGAGGTTGAGGATGCTCTGGACCTTAGGCGGGCATGTTCAGCCGCCGAAGTCCGGCTTATATAGGAGGAGAGGCTCTGCAAAGGGGCTTTGGCGCCCTTCGATATGCCGGCCTGGCCGGACCGAAACCTGAAACCCCCCGCCTGCTTGATCGGTACTATAGACATACCGCAACGAAAGGTGGACGCTTATGATCAAAAAACATCTGCTGCCCCTGCTCCTCGTTCCCGCCCTTTTCCTGCAGGGCTGCTCCTTTCTCGGGGGCGTCAGCGACTCCTTGAGCTACACGAACGAAACCGTCGCCTATATCAACGAAGCCGCCGACTTCTCGCAGCAGCTGCCCGAGATGACGCAGCAAGCCCTGTCCGATCCCGCCGCCCTGGACCGGCTCACGGCGGAGCTGCAAGCCATGCAGGCGGAAATCACCGCCTTCAAGGATCTCCAGGCGCCCGAATTCGCCTCGGAAATCGACCAGCAGCTGACCGCTTACAGCGATACGCTGAACACACAGATCAGCGGCCTGCTGAAGCAGGCGGAGGCGGGCGCCGTCAGCCTGCAGGCTCTGGAGCAGTCGCAGATCATGCAGACGGCATCGCAGATCACGGAGATTCTTGATCAGGTCAAGCAGTTGGGGTCGTAAGGCTCCATCTGCTTGGCCAGGGCCCGATTTTGCAACCCGGAAAGCAAGAGACCGTCCCGAAGCCAATGGCTGGCTCTGAGACGGTCTCTTTTCCTTGCTCCGGCAAGCCGGCTTCAGCTCAATAATAAGGAGCCATGAACAGATACACGATGACGCCCGTGAAGCTTACATACAGCCAAATCGGCATCGCCCAGCGGACGATCTTCTTATGCTTGGCCACCTGCATCGTCCATCCCCATACGAGCGCGAACAGCGCGAGGGGAACGATGACGGCCGCCAGGAAGCTGTGGCTGATCAGGATCGTGAAGTAGATCGGGCGCAGAATGCCTTCGCCGCCGTACTTCGCCGTCTCGGGAGAGACGTAATGGAAAGTCAGGTACGTGACAAGGAACAGCAGCGTCGAGGTGAATGCGGCGAGAATGAAGCCCTTGTGAAGCCGGATATTTTTCCGGATGATCGCGATAAGCGCGGCCACGAGGAAGATGAACGTGAAGCTGTTCAGAATCGCGTTGATCCGCGGCAGGATCGTGACGTCGAAGCTGACCTCGCCGCCGTATCCGATCGGACCGAAGAACAGCAGCAGGATAATCGCGTTGGCCGCGATGGATATGCCGATGATCCACGCCGTGAAGTTGCGGGTCGTGGACGGCTTGTACGAATCGGGGGGATTGGCTGCTCAAAAGGAAACCCTCCTTGGGATGCCGCCGAACCGGCTGCGGCCGGATGCGGACTTGTCTTGTCTTCATTATAGGCCAAGACGAACAGCCGCTCCGCCGGCTTCTGTGACAACAACTTGAATCTTGCCTCTGTCAGGGCGGGCTGAGAGGCTCCCGATTGCCGGTGCGCTCGGCTGCTTCAAGCCGTATCCCAGCCAGGCCTGATCCGCGATGCCGGATGCACCGCCATCGGCCGAATCAGATCTTGTCCGCGACGAACGCATGCACGGCCATCGGCCTCATGGGCCGGCCCGATTCGGCATAAGCCCTCAGCAGCTTCAGCTGGGAGCGGACCAGCTGCTTGGCCTTGTCCGGCATCGGAAGCGGCGAATCGAGCTCCGCCGGGGCTTCCGCGAGAGTCAGATCCGTCTCCCACCTCGCGTCGTGCATTTCCGGCGAGTGGACGGCCGTCTGGCGGGAGACGGTCCACCCGGCTTCGGACGCCAGCTCGCGTATATCCTCGGGCGTGAACAAGGTCCGGACGTTGGAGAAGCTGTTCATTTTGTAGCATTCCACCTGCGATTGGATAAGCACGGCCATATAATGCGCCAGCTGTTCCGGTTCGTCGACTCCCATATCCCACTCGGCGAAGCAGAGCTTGCGCGCCCAGCGCCGCACCTTCGTCAGGATAGCGGCCAGCTCCTCGAACGACTTCAGATACCAGGAGCAGTGGGAGAGTACGACGAAATCGAACTCGTTGTCCTCAAAGCCGACTTCATCCGACAAGACGTCGATGCCATAATCCATCCGGATTCGGCTTCCCAGCGGGGACGCCTTCAGCTTGGCGGCCGCTTCGCCAACCGTCATCGGCGAACCGTAATCCGGCGGCGCGATGTCGACTCCGTGCACGAATCCCCGCTCGCCGGCAAAATGCGCCAGCACGGCCGTCGTGTCTCCTTGGCCGCAGCCGATTTCCAGAACCCGGCTTCCTTCTTTTATTTCCCAAAACCGAGCCAGCTTAATACGATGCTCGGTCTGAATCTGCTGGACGTCGGACAAATGGCCCTCCAGGCCCATTCCCTCCACGATCGCTTCGATAATGCCCTTATTCATAAGCAGCCTCTCCTTCCGCGAACCTTTTCTCGCTCTGCTCCCACTTTAATCCTCGACAGCCTTCAACACAATCCCTGAAAGGGCAGCCAACTATCAAGAAGAGGCGATCCACGTCATGCCTCCGTCCCTCGACCGAAGCAGCGCCGTCTCCCCTTCCCCGTTCTCCCCAAGCAGCAGCCAGCCGTCTCGCGCACCCGTGAACTGCAGGCTCTTGGGAACCGGGAATTTCCGCAGCATCTTCCGGAGCGTCGGGCCGGCCGGGATCGCATTCCAGGAAGAGCCTCCATCCGCAGTCGCCATCAGCTCGCCATTCCTCCACCCCCAGCCGTGCCTCAAATCCGCAAAACTCGCCGCCCCCTCCAGGTTCCAGGGCTTGAACGACCAGCTGTCCCCGCCGTCATCGGTGACATAAGCATCCAGCCTCCGGCGGTCGGCGCCCTCGTTCCGATAAACCAGAGTGTATCCGAATCGAGTCTGCCCTCCCGGGAACTCGGGACCGCCCGCACCGTACCGGACATCGGATGCAGGCTCGATCGGGATTTTGCTCCAAGCCTCTCCCCCATCCTTCGTCCGGTACAGCACCGGGGCCGGGTCATGGGATCCGAAGGCCAGCCATCCGTTCTTGGCGTCGATGAAATGCATGCCCGTAACCGCTTCGCGCTCCGGAAGCAGCCCTTTGCTTTCTCCCGCATAGGACGATTCGGCAGAGGGCTTCCATGACAGCCCTCCGTCATCCGTCACATACAGAGTCTTCTCCACCCGGCCCATCGCCGCATCGGCCGAAGTCATCAGCCAGCCCTTCGTCGGAGTGACGAATTGCATCGCTGTCGGCTCTGTGCGCACCGGCAGTTTGGACTCCGTCCATGTTCTCCCCCCGTCATCCGTCCGGAACACGAGCGTCGGATCCTCGTCCGGGGCCAGACAGATCCAGCCATGCATCGAGTCGAAGAAATAAACGGCTCTACCTGCATCCAAGCCGCCAGAGAAGGCAGGCGTTCCGGGAGGCGTTGCATCCCGCCACTCCTCTCCGCCGTCTTCCGTCCGATAGAGACGGAATCCGCCGCCGGTCCGCTCCCATGCGTAGCCGCGATCGCCATCCAGCCACTGCATGCCGGCCAAATGGCTCCTCAATGCAGCATCGTCTATCTCCATATCGGATGGCTGCGCCGGAATCGGCTCCTTGGGGACATCTGCCGCCCTTGCCGGGAGCGGAGCGGAGGAAACGCCATCCACACCGGATGATTGGCCGTCAGGCATCACGGATGCCGCCGAGCCTTGCGAAAGAGATTCGATATGCCGCGGCTGCCCGCAGCCGCCGAGAACCAAGCAGGATGCAGTCAGCAATACGGCTGCCAGACAAATCCTTTTATCCACCGACATCACCCTCCCGCCATTCTTGCTCTTACGGACGCCCATTGGGGACCTGATGTTGCCATGCTTCCGCAAACGCCGTCAAGAGAGCATGATGGGCTCATGCGGTCAGAGGGACAGTTGTCGCGAGTTCAGACGCAGGCTAGAAGGACTTAGGGGCCGTTCGTCGAACAAATGCTAACCAGAACATGGCATAAAGGGAGTGTATCTCTAGATGGACAGAACGAACAAGGAAAGTTGGATAGAAGCAGACATCGCTTCGCTGCAGGCAGCCATGGAATCAGGCGCGTTGTCGGCGGCGGCTTGCGTCCGCTGGTACCTGGAGCGGATCGAACGGCTCAACCCGAAGCTGAAAGCCGTGCTGGAAGTCAATCCGGACGCGATTGCGGTCGCGGAGGCGCTTGACGCGGAGCGGTTGGAGCGCGGATCCCGCGGACCGCTGCACGGCATCCCGATCCTGCTCAAGGATAATATCGATACGGGCGACCGCATGCATACAAGCGCCGGCTCGCTCGCTCTTGCGGAGCATTTCGCTGGGATGGATTCGACCGTCGCCGAGCAGTTGAGGGCTGCCGGAGCTGTATTCCTGGGCAAGGCCAACATGACGGAATGGGCGAATTTCATGTCGGGAACGATGCTGTCGGGGTATAGCTCCAGAGGCGGCCTGACGCTCAATCCTTACGGTCCCGGCGAGCTGTTCGTCGGCGGCTCAAGCTCCGGCTCCGGTGCGGCGGTTGCCGCGAATCTGTGCGCGGCCGCCATCGGCACCGAAACCTCGGGCTCGATCATCAGCCCATCGTCGCAGAACGGTATTGTCGGCCTCAAGCCGACGATCGGACTCGTCAGCCGCAGAGGCATCATCCCGATCGCGCACAGCCAGGATTCGGCCGGTCCGATGGCTCGTACGGTCCGGGACGCCGCAATTCTGCTCGGCGCCATGACGGCGGCGGATCCAGCCGATGCGGCCATGCAGGAAAAAGGGCGAAAAGCATATGCGGATTATACGCCTTTCCTGGACGAAAACGGTTTGCAAGGCGCGAGAATCGGCATTCCGCGGCATTATTACCAAGGACTCGATGACGCACGGGCGACGATCATCGAGCGGGCGATCGCATTGTGCAAGGATCGCGGGGCGATCATCGTCGACCCGGTCTCCATGCCTTGCGAGAGCGCGAAATGGGATTGGGACGTGATGAGGTTCGAATTCAAAAAAGGGCTGAACGATTATCTGGCCCAAGCAGGCCCCGGCGCTTCCGTCCGGACGCTGGATGAACTCATTGCCTTTAATGAACAGAATCGCGAAGTCGCCCTGAAATACGGGCAAGACACGCTGATCTGGTCGAACGAAACAAGCGGCACTTTGTCTGAACCGGTGTATGCCGGGAGCTTGCGCCTTAACCGCGAATTAGCCCGGAATCAAGGCATCGATCATGCGATTCGCGCTTACAGGCTCGACGCGCTGTTGTTCCTGGGCAACGAGGAAGGACTCGATGTGTCCGCACGCGCGGGATATCCCGTTATCACCGTGCCGGGCGGGTACGCGGAAACAGGCATCATCGCTGAAGACGGCTGTACGACCAAAGGGCCTCAGGGGATTACTTTCGTCGGAACCGCCTACAGCGAGCCCGTGCTTCTCCGGCTGGCCTATGCCTACGAACAAGCGAGCCTGCACCGGTTGGCGCCGGCCGATCCGGACTGAAATCGAAGCGGAATAGAAAGGCTGAATTCGTTCATGCAGACGTTCTCCAAACGGGAGCGGAATAAAACAGCGGCGGAAGGCAGGGCTCGGGCCCGGCTTCCGCCGCTGTTTGCTTGGTTCAGGAGAACGATAATGGCGCCGCTATTCCAGCGTCACGTCGTCGATAAACACCTTGCCGCCGCCCGACGCCTTGGCGATCTGCACGCCGACCGCCTGGATGAACGACTTGTCGATCTTGCCTCCATTGGCATCCTTCGTGCCGTTGAGGTCGAGAGTGATCCACTGGTATTCGTCCGTCAGCTGAACGGTTCCCGAGGATGCCCAGGCCCATCCGCTGCCATGCTTGATGAACAGCTGGGCCGAAGCGCTTCCGCCGGAGATGCGGGCCTTGACCTTGATCCTCGAAGCGTTCGTGAAGTCGAGCGCCCCGTAGCGGGTCAGCTCGCTCGTCGCTTCCCCGGAGACGCTCGCCGGGATGGCCGAGCCGAGAGCCTTGCCGGCGCCGTCGTTCTCCAGAGCCGGAGCGGACAGGTTCAAGCCGTTGCTGTCGACGCTCCAGCTCGATGCCGAGGATTCGAAGTCGTACAGAACTCCAAGCGGAAGGCCGCCATTTGCGCTGCCGTTCGGCACCGTGCCCGCATTGGGGTCGGTCAGCGCCTTGATATCGTCGAAGTACATCGAGCCGGTCAGCTGATTGCCGTTCGGCACGGCGTTGGTGTAGATGGAGAACGCCTGGACGTTGGCCAGCTTCAGCTTGGTCAGCGTGCCGGTCGCTCCGTTGGCCGGAGCGAAGTCATTGAACGGAGCGATGATGAGCTTCGCTTCCGTACCGGTCGTATCCGGGTAGTACTCGTAGGTTTTGCCGTCCGCATTGATTTGCATGACGAGCTTCTGGCCTTTGCCGTCCGGCTGGTACCAGAACTGGAGCGCATTGAATCCCGACCAGTCCACGCCGCCGAGCGACTTGGTGATGCCGGCATACCCGCTGCCGGCAAGCGTGTACGTGTATTTCAGGCCGTAGCTGCCGCTGCTTTTGTGCGCGCTGTCCAGCGCGGTACTCGTGGAATCGCCGCCGGCATGGACGAATTTGGAGCCGAGTGCTTCGTTGCTGCCGAGGTAGCCCTCGAAGTCGTCGACCATGGCCGGATCAAGCACGGCATCTGCATATGTGCTGTACAGCTTGATATTGTCGATGTAGACCGGAATGGAGCTGTCCGCGTTCAAACCGCTGCCGACAATGGACAGGGCAATCGAGCCGGCCTGCTTCAGCTTATCCTCGTTGGCGAAATCAATGACGGGCGTATACCGGTAGTAGTCCACGCCGCCGATTGCGACGATCGGAAGATCGCTCAGGGATACTTGAGTCGTGCCCATTCCGTATTTGTCTTCCCAATCCGGGGGCAGCTGGCCGACAGCCTGAAGGCTGCCTTTCCCTTCGCTTTTCGCCCCTGCGGACACAGGCACATAAGCCTCGAATTGGATTCGCTTGACGCCGCCCAGGTCTGCCGATCCCGCGACTTCCTTGGCGTTCTTCAGCTCCAGCTTCATCTCCTGCCAAGTATCGCTGTAGACGAGGTCGCTAACCGTCAGCTTCAGCGCCGTGCTTCCGTTGAAGTCGGCGGCATCGATCGCATCGACGCTAGCTTGATAGCCGCCGTTGTTCTGAACGCCTTGAATGCCGGACTCGAAGTCGTACGTCCCGATCTCGATCTCCGGAACCTTCACGAACACCGTGTTCGTCTGTTCATGCAGCACGGAGCCATCCTCTCCGTATACTTTCACGGTCAGGGCTGCCGTCTTGCCGTTCAGGGAACCGGCCGGCGACCATACAGCCGTATAATAGCCGGTGGCGGCATCCAGGGTCAGAGGCATCTCCCGGTTCGAGCCTTCGACGAGGTACACCGCTTTGGACGGCGCCGCGTCCAGCACCCGCACCCGGATCACGGCCGTGTTGGAGCGGATCGTGCTCTGGTCGGTCGGAGAGGCCACATGGACGAACGGCTGCTCCTCGGACGTGTCGGCCTTGCGGTTATAGGCTCCCGTTACGCCGGCCGCGAACAGGGAGTACGGCTCGTTGTAGAACTGGATGAAGTCGGGCAGCATCTGGTTCTCCTGCCCATCCGGCAGCGGGTAGGGAACATAGGTGGAATCCGGCCCGAAGTTGGCCCATGTCAGCATGTAGGCCATTCTTTTCGCGTCGGGATCCGATTGCAGCGCCGCGGACAGCTTCGTGAAGAAGTCCGGCGTCGAGTTGCCGCTGGTCATCATCTTCTGGTAGCCGAATTCCGTCAGGGCGGCGACCTTGCCCCGTGCGTCCGCGATTCCGGAGACCGTCCTCGCTTCCGTCACGACGCCGTCGAACCAAGTCTGTCCTTCGCCGTTGTAATAGCTGTCGAAGCCGATGATATCCGCATAGTCGTCGCCCGGATAGGTTTCCATGTAGCGGCTCTCGTCCGTGCCGAAGCCCCCGCCCGGCGAGAAGCCGTACAGGAAGTTGCGGACTTCCTTCTTGTCCCGCAGGTACTCCACGGTATAGCGGTAGATTTCCTTGTACTCGTCCTTGGTCGTGAAGGCGGCGCCCCACCAGAACCAGCTGCCGTTCTGCTCGTGGAACGGACGGAAGATGACCGGAATCGGATTGCCGTCGTCATCCTTGAGATGATGGGCGAAGTCGGCGATGTTGTCGAGGAAGGCGTTGAACTCCGCATTCTTGTCCCCGCCGGGGAGAATATGGGAGACGACATTGCCTTTCACGTCATAGAAGCTGCCGCCCGTGACGAAGTTCGGCATATGCGAGCTGAGCGTCAGCACGCCTCCGTCGTCATAAGCCTTCTTCATGACGCCGACCAGGTTGTCCCGGCTTTGCTCGAAGTCGCCGGCTACGCCCGGCTTCTCCTTGCCTTCCAGGCTGAGCGTGTCCCAGCCGAAGAGCGCCGGATAGTCGCCTACGGCGTTTTTGGCGTCGGACTGCGTGCCGTCGCGATCCGTGATCGACAGCCCTTCCGTCGTTGCGTGCTGCTGGCCGAACAGGATGTTTTTGCCGCGCAGCTCGTTCAGGTACAGAAACAGCGAGCGCGTCTGGGCGCTTGCGTTGCGGTCAACGAGATTGACCGCCGGAGGCGCCGGCGTCACGGTTGGCGCCGGTGTCGGCGTAGGGGCAGTCGTCGTCGACGGAGCGGCCGTCGGTGCCGGTGTTGCCGTTGGCTCTGCCGTCGGCGACGGATTGACCGTCGGCGCTGCGGTAGGAGCCGCAGTCGGAGCCGGCGTGACGGCAGGAGGCGTTGACGGCGCCGGTGTCGCGGTCGGAAGCGGACTTCCGGACGGCTTCAGAGCCCCGTTCTCCACGTAGTAGACGCCCCTCTCGATTGCGCTTCCGTTCCAGGTCGCTCCGGAGACATTCACGGCCAGGCTTCCGATGGAGAAGCTGTCGCTAGCCGTAATGGAGGCTGCCGCGTTGATCTCCACGGAACCGACTTTTGTCCCTCCTTCTAGCTCGACCTTGGACGGGCTGCCCACGACCAGACGGCTGATCTCCGTTCCGCTTGCCCATACGCGGACTTGTCCGTCCGGACGGTTGACGAGCACCTCTTTCAGCCTGGAATCGCGGATATGGACGGAGTTCGGGCCTCCGCCCGCTAGGAAGGTTTTGCCTGCGACCTTGACGCCGTCCAGCGTCGCGTCGCCGCTGCCGATGCCTGGCGTCAAATACAAATTGCCGCTGATGGACAGTCCCTTCAGGACGACGCCGTCATGATTGACCAGCGCATTGCCCGCCACCTTGCCTTCAGCGGATGTGCCTGCTTGCGCGTAGTACCCGGCAACGAGCTTGTTCAGCAGCGTGACCGCCTCGGCTCGGGTCATGTCGCCGGACGGACGGAAAGAACCGTCCGGGTATCCGCTCACAATTCCTGCCAGCGCCTGGACCGCTTTCCGGGCGTAACCGCTGATTTGAGCGGAGTCGATGAACGTCAAGCTTCCGGAAGCGCTGTCATTTGCCTCCAGCTGAAAAACCCGGGAAAGCATCGCTGCCGCATCCTGGCGGGAGATGGCGGCCAGCGGGAGCGCTTTGTTCCCGTCGCTGCCCTCATAATAGCCGGCGCTTCTGGCCGAGGAGAGCGCGGCCTGGTACCAGGCGCCTTCCTTGACGTCGCTGAAGGGCTGGCCGGATGACCCCGAGAAGCCGAATACCTTGTTGATCAAGGTCGCGAATTCCGCTCTCGTAATGCTTCCATCCGGCTTGAAGGTGCCGTCCGGATATCCGGCTGCGACGCCGTTCGCCATCCATTGGGAGATCGCCTCGCGAGCCCAGTGTCCTTGCGTATCTGTCGCGCCTTGGCCGACTGTCTGCCCTGCCGGTGCGGCGGCCGCTGCCGCCGACAGGACGGGCGCTGCCGCCAAAGCGGCTGTAAGGAGCGCAGCGAGCATTTTGGGAGTCCTCTTCATCTATATCCTCCTCGACTGGATGGAATTGAAACCGCCGCTGAAGCCCTGCTTCGATATGTAAGCGGTTTATTTTTCCATTATATAAGTCCACGGCTAGCGAAAAACATGCTCCCGGTTATGATTAATAGCTCTCAGTTGTCTTTCTTTGTTAGGCCTCGTTAGCTGGCTCCGTTGCAGCGCCCAAGCATCTGAGCAACAAAAAAAGAGTCCGGATCCGGACTCTGTTGTTGCCTGAACGGGGCGGCAATGCCCGATCCGCGCCTGCAGCGCTTGGAAACGAGGCGATGCCCCGGCACTCCCCCGGCTATGGGCGCATAGGCTAAAAAGCATATTCAAGGATGGGGGAATGACCATGCACTGGCTCAGCATCATCGGCATCGGGATTGCCGCCAATCTCGACAATCTCGGCATCGGGATTGCTTTTGGCGCGAAGAGAACGCTGATTCCATTCCGATCCAACCTTCTGATCGCGCTCCTCTCCATGGCCGCGACATGCGCCGCCATGCTTGGCGGCCATTTCCTCGCCGACTTTCTCGATCCCGATGCCGCCAACAGCATCGGCGGAGCGCTCATCGCCGTCATGGGAATGCTGGCGCTCATATCCGGCTTGAGAGAGGCAAGCAGGGCTGGCCGGACGGCTTCTCCAAGCGGAGGAACCCTCCTCCAAAACCCTCTGCAGGCCGACCGCGACGGCAATCAGATTCTGTCCTGGAGCGAATGCTGGGCTTTGGGGCTGGCCTTGTCGCTCAACTGCATCGCCAGCGGCATCGGAGCCGGAGCCACCGGACTGTCCATAACGGGCGTGACGCTCTCGATCGGGATCTTCTCGCTGATCACGGTCGGAATCGGGGCCGGAATCGGCGTCCGCTTGGCCCGGACATGGCTGGGCCGCTACTCCAACGCGATCGGAGGCCTTCTGCTCGCGGCCATCGGACTCTACGAAATCTTCATCTGACCGGCTACCAGCGGATCCCCTTGAGCGCCGCCGCATACAGCCGCTTCCGTTCCTCCGCAAGCTCCCAGCCGTCTATCTCTTCCAGAATCCGCTGGCGGTTCGTATATCCTTTGGCCAGCCCGTTGAGACGGGCAGCCAGCGTGGAAGCCTCCCATTCCTTGCGGGACGGGAACAAGAAGTCGAGCTTGCTCACCGCATCGGGAAACCTTTTGAGGGCATGCTTCTGATGCCGCTCCTCCGCCACCCAGAATTCCGCCGCCTCGGCAATCTCCGTATCCGGGACGGGCTTTCCTTCGAGCGCCAGGCCGCTCAGCTTCTCCCGTATCGCCTCCAGCTGCTCCCGGCCGCTCCAAAAGACGATGGACTGGTACTGCCTGTCCTTGTATCCGTTGATATTGGCCGGATTATGGCTGCTCCAGAACAAATCGAGCAGCTCTCGATAGGAGATGACCGACGGATCGTATTCAAGCTGCACCGTCTCCGAATGGTCGCCCATGCGCCTGTAATCCGGGTCCGGCGACGTTCCTCCGGCATAACCGGTCACCGTACGCAGCACCCCGGGCAGCGAGCCGAACAGCGCCTCCGGCCCCCAGAAGCAGCCCATGGCGAAGGCGGCCGTTCCGCTCAGCCCCGCGTTTTGGCGGCTGCCTTGCTCCTGCATGTCTTTCCCCCCTCAAAAAGCTGTTTTTTCAATCTTAGTAGGTATACCCATTGCCGCCCCGGATTAAAAAAAAGGCTAGCCCCCAAGTCATGAAATGACCGGGGACAGCCCTTGACTTGTTTCGGCGCATCCAAGCCTCAGGAGAGGAGGGATGCTTCTACCGGGTTTTCCGCCTGCTCAATGAGCCGCATGAGCGGACTGGCCGTCCTTGGCTTTCTCCGAATCCCGCTGGATCCGCTTGCCTCCGACCAGCAGCGCAACGAGGATGCCGAGCGCAACGAACACGAGCCCGGTCAGAGCGACCGTTTCGAAGGAATCGACCCAGGCCTGCTGGATGAACAGCACGACCTTGTCCTTGAGCTCCGCCGGAAGCGGGAACTTGTCGGGATACACGATGACGCTGAACAGGTCCACGCCGCTCTTCTCGATGCCCTCGACCGTCTGGACGACAGCTTCTCCGCCGCCGGCCTTCGCCTCTGCGGACATCGTCTCGACATTGGAGCGGAAGGTGTTGTTCATGACGACATTGAGCACCGTGACGCCGATCGTACCGCCGATGGAGCGGAAGAAGGTCGAAGCGGACGTGACCGTGCCGAGCCGGCTTTTCGGGAATTCGTTCTGCACGGCGATCATCAGCGTCGGCATCACGAGACCCATGCCGAACCCGAGAGCGATCATGTACAGATAAGCGGTCCATTGGGCCGTGTCCAGCCCCATCGTGCTGACCAGATAGAAGCCGAGCGTCGTAATGATCATGCCCGCTGCCAATACGGTACGGTACTTGATGCGGAGCAGAAGCTGCCCGCCGACGACGCTTGCGACGATCAGAGCGATCATCAGCGGTGTCATCGTGGAGCCGGCTTTGGTCGGGGATACCCCCAGAATGCCTTGCATGTACAGCGGCACGAACATGATGGCGCCGAACATGCCCAGGCCCAGCAGGAAGCCGAGGCCGTTCGTCACGGAGAAGACGCGGTTGCGGAACAGCGAGAGATCGAGCACGGGCTCGGCCGCGAACTTCTCTGCCAGAAGAAATAGAATCGTAAAGAGCAGGGCGCCTCCGAAAATCAGGTAGCTTGTGCTCGATGCCCATGCGAACTTGTCGCCGCCGAAGGTCAGCCCGTACAGGAACAGGATCAGCGCCGGAACGAGCGTGATGATGCCCAGGTAGTCGATGTTGGCCTTGCCCTCCAGGCGGACCGTCTCCCGCTTCAGGCCGATGTAGATCAGAAGCGCGGAGATGATGCCGAAGGGCACGTTCATCAGGAAGATCCAGTGCCAGCTGACGTTGTCGACGATGACGCCGCCGATGAAGGGACCGATGACCGAGCTGAGGCCGAAGATCGCACCGAATACGCCCTGCCATTTGGCCCGCTGCTCCGCAGTGAAAATATCGCCGATGATCGTCTGGGACAGCGGCATCAGCATGCCTCCCCCGATGCCCTGGAGGCCGCGGTACAGCACCAGCTGCTCCATGGAGGCAGCTGTGGCGCACATCGCGGAGCCCGCTGCGAAAATAATGGCGCCGATCAAATACAGCAGCCTGCGGCCGTACATATCCGACAGCTTGCCGACGATCGGAACGACGACGGTCGAAGCGATCATGTAAGCGGTCGTCACCCAGGCGAAAATCTCGAAGCCTTGAAGCTCGGTAATGATGGTCGGCATCGCCGTCCCCACGATCGTCTGCTCAAGGGCGCTGAAAAACATTCCCATGATGAGGCCGGTAAGCACCCATTTCCGGTTGATGCCGGTTGATTGCATGTTGGTTCCTCCACTTTTTGACCGATCGGTCATGTGCTATAATGTTGGTAGAAAAGGATAGAAAATCTTGCTGATGACTGTCTTTACATTCACCCTTCCAGTCCTATCCATTCAAAACATAAAGCTTATTATAGTTCCGTTTGACCCGTCGGTCAACTGCTTTGGGGGCGAATTATTCATGGATAAAAGAGACCTGATCCTGCATTGCGCCATGGAGCAGTTCATGCAAAAAGGCTATCATCAGACGACCATGCAGGATATCGCGGACGCGGCCGGCATCGCCAAGGGCGGAATCTACTTCTACTTCAAATCCAAGGAAGAACTGATTCAATCCGTATTCGAATCCTATCTCGAACGGATGTCGGGCATACTGGCGGAAACGGCTTCCCGTTACGAGCCGGGCTCCAGGGAGAGCCTCTTCCAGCAGATCAAAACCCAACTGGACGAGCTGACCTCGCACAGCAAAATGCTGCTCCTGCTCTCCAGCGGCCAAATCAGCCTGAGCGAGCAGATGAGAGAGCTTTCCATGAACGCGCGGCTCCGCTCGTTCGTCTGGTTCCGCAACCAGCTGGTCGGCATCTACGGCGCGAGAATCGAGCCTCATGCCTTCGACCTGACCGTGCTCGTGACGGGATTAGTCCGCGAGTATATCGGATTCATCCTGTTGAATGGCGCGAAGCTGAGCTCGGCGAAGCTCGCCAGGATGATTGTCCGGCGGCTGGAAGACTCCGTCCGCGGGCTCGAGAATTCCGGGGACGAGCCTGTGCTGACTTCGGAGGCATTCCGCACCTTCTACCCCGAGGGGGACTTCGGGGACGGGGCGGAACGGCGCCGCCTCGTCGAGGCGGCAGCAGCTCTGCTCAAGCGGCTGGAGCCGGAGCTCGAGAGCGATGCCGGCCGGCTCCATCGGCCTGCGGCCGGCATGCTCCAAGAGGAGACGGCTTCACCTGCTCCAAGGCCGGTCGTGATCGAGGGCATGCTGGCGCTGCTTCAGGCCGTGGACGGCTTGAGCGGATGGCCGGAGACGGCGGCGGTCCGGGCGGCGCTGGCCGCTTGGAAGGCTGTGCCTCAACACGAGCCGGATCCTATGGCGGCGCAGGAAACGTGAATGAATCGGAAAGCCCCAGCCCCTTTAGGCTGCGCTGCATGAATGGCCATGCGAAATGAAAAGGCCGCCAGCCGGATTACCGGCTGGCGGCCTTTCTTTTTGTTCACACCCATTTGCTCTGAAAATCCGCGATGCTCTTGTACTCGTCCTGCAGCAGCCGCGACACGCGGATATAGATCCGGGTAAGCTCCTGATAGATTTCCGTATGCCTTGGAATCGGCTCATGCCGGTAAGTGCCGCCGACCATCTCCGACACGACGCCGAGAGAATCGGCTTCCCCGATCGCGTACAAGCCGAGAATCGCCGCTCCGAGGCAGGAGCTCTCGACGCTCTCCGGCACATGCACCTCCTGGTTGAAGATGTCGGCCATCATCTGCCGCCACAGCTCCGAGCGGGCGAAGCCGCCGGTGGCCTGGATTTTGCCCGGCTCTCCGATCAGCTCCTGCAGAGCCAGGAAGACGGTGTACAGATTGAGGATGACGCCCTCCATCGCGGCACGGATCAGATGCTCCTTCTTATGGTGAAGCCCCAATCCGAAGTAGGAGCCGCGGGCATTGGAATCCCAGAGCGGAGCCCGCTCGCCGGACAGGAACGGATGGAAGATCAGGCCGTCGGAGCCCGGCTTGACGCGCGCGGCGATATCCGAGAGCAGATCGTACGGATCGCGGCCGATGCGCTGCGCCGTCTCCTTCTCGGATGCCCCGAGCTGGTCGCGGATCCAGCGGAAAATCATGCCGCCGTTGTTGACCGGTCCCCCGATGACATACATGTCTTCCGTAAGCACGTAGCAGAAGATCCGTCCCTTGGGATCGACGCGCGGCTTGTCGGTCACGGTGCGGATCGCCCCGCTCGTGCCGATCGTCACGGCGACGACGCCGGGTTCGATCGCATTGACGCCGAGGTTCGAGAGGACGCCGTCGTTGGCTCCGACGACGAACGGAATCGCGGCAGGCAAGCCCATATGCTCCGCCCACGTCTCGTCCAATCCCGTCATGATATGGCGGGTCGGGACCAGACGGGACAGCTTGGACGGGTCGATGCCCGCCACCTTCAGGGCGCCGGCGTCCCAGTCCAGCTCATGGATGTTGAACAGTCCCGTCGCCGAGGCGATGGAATGGTCCACGACGTACTCCCCGAACAGCTTGTGGAACACGAACTCCTTGATCGAGATGAACTTGTCGGCCTTGCCGAACAGCCCGCTCTCCTCATTCCTCAGCCATAGCAGCTTCGCCAGCGGCGACATCGGATGGATCGGCGTGCCGGTGCGCAGATAAATCTCGTGCCCGTCATGCTCGCTCTTGATGATGTCCGCCCAGCGGGCGCTGCGGTTGTCCGCCCAGGTGATGCAGCGGGTGAGCGGCTTTCCCGTCCCGTCGACGGCGATCAGGCTGTGCATGGCGGAGCTGAACGACACGCATTTCACCTGTGCCGGGTCCACCCCGCTCTCCAGCATGACCTGCTTGATCGAGCCGACGACGGCGGCGAAAATCTCCTCCGGGTCCTGCTCCGCGGTCGCCGGCGTCGGCGAATAAAGCGGATACTCGATATGATTCACAGCCTTAAGCTTGCCGTCTGTCGTGAACAGGACGGACTTGGTGCTCGTCGTGCCGATGTCGGTGCCGATCATATAGGCTTGGCCCACTTTTCAACCTCCTCCGATGGATGACCGTCATGAACGCGGAAATGGATTTCTCCTTACGGCCGCTGAAGACGGATTGCTGCCCCTCGGCGAAGGCAAAGCTCGTCTTCAATGGCAAGCAGCTGCCGCTTACGGAGAAAAACGCTTCGTACGCATGCGACTGTTTCTCCTGAGCATCCATGTTCAGCGTTTTCCGGTCACCCTGCAAAGGGAAAAGCGAACGCTGGCGTCCGCCTCTCCCCGTTACTTCTTAAATAAACAGATCCAGCACAAGAATGAACCCGAGCGCCGCCACCGAAATGATCGTCTCCAGCGCCGTCCATGTCTGCAGCGTCTCCTTCACGGTCATGCCGAAGTATTCCTTGATCAGCCAGAAGCCGGAGTCGTTGACATGGGACAGGATCAGCGATCCCGCTCCCGTCGCCAGCACGAGCAGCTCGGGGCTGACGCCCGGCATGGCGACGGCGATCGGAGCCACGATGCCGGCCGCCGTCATCATCGACACGGTAGCAGAGCCCGTCGCGACGCGGATCAATGCCGCGATGCCCCAGCCGAGGAGAATCGGGGACAGATGGGACGAGGTCGCCAGCTCCGCGATGTAATCGCCGATGCCGGAATCCAGCAGCACGCGGTTGAACGCGCCGCCCGCTCCGATGACGAGCAGGATCGTCGCTGTCGGCGCCAGGCAGTCGTTGGAGAACTTCAGCACCTTCTCGCGGCTCATGCCGCGGAAGAAACCGAGGCTGAAGAACGAATAGACGGTGGCGATGAGCAGGGCGACTACGGGGTCGCCGACGAACTTGAAGAAATCGTACAGGCCGGCATAATCCGCCTTGTCCTTGAGGGATACGTCTGCGATCGATGCCGCCAGCATCAGGATAACCGGAACGAGAATGGTGAATACGGTGTTGAAGAAGCCGGGAAGCTCCTTGTTGTCCACGTTCTCCGTCAGCTGGTCGCCGATCGCCTTCGGCACTTCCTTATGGATGCGCTTGCCGATCCAGTTGCCGTACAGCGGGCCCGCGATAATGGCGGTAGGCAGGCCGACAAGGAGCGAAAAAAGAATCGTTTTGCCGACATCGGCGTTGAAGATGCCTACGGCCGTCATGGCTGCCGGATGCGGCGGCACAAGGCCGTGCACGACGGACAGGCCGGCGACGAGAGGCACGCCGATCTTCACGAGCGACACGCCTGTCTGGCGGGCGATCGTGAACACGAGCGGGATGAGCAGGACGAAGCCGACCTGGAAGAAGACCGGAATGCCGACGATGAAAGCGACGACCATCATCGCCCAGTGGACGTTGCGCTGGCCGAACAGCCGGATCAGCGTTGTGGCGATGCGCTCGGCGCCGCCGGATTCGGCCATCATTTTGCCCAGCATCGTGCCGAGCGCCAGAACGATCGCCAGCAGGCCGAGCGTGTTGCCCATGCCCGTCTTGATGGAATCGATGATGCCGACGGGGCCGTCCTTGACGGAGAGCAGCGGCATGCCCGCCGCCAGTCCGACGCCGATCGCCGTGACGATAAGCGCGACGAACGGATTGATTTTCGCGACCGTAATCAGCAGGAGCAGCACAACGATGGCGAGAAGAACGATTACTAACAGCATAATACAATCACCTCTTGATTGTCATTTGGTTGGGGTGCCGGGTTGAACGTCCGCATACAGGTCCCGGTATTCCTGCGGCGTCATGCCGAACTGCTTCTTGAACGCGAAATTGAAGGAATGCGGCCTCTGGTAGCCGAGGCTGGCCGCGATTTCATAGATTTTGGCGGAGCTGCCCTTCAGCAGCTCCTCGGCCTTGGCCATGCGGGCAGCCTGCATGTAATCGCTCAGGTTCTCCCCCGTCTCCAGCTTGTACAGCTTGGAGAGATACACCGGGTGGAGATGGACCCGGTCCGCCACCGCCTGCAGCGACAGGCTGCCGGTAATCTGCTCCTCGACATACCTCTGGATTGAGCGGATCAGATCCGCCCGCGAGTCCTTCGTTTCCTTCTGCATGTCCTCCCGGATGCGCCGCAGCGTGCGCAGCGACCATTCCTTCAGCTGGTTCACCGAGCGGAATGGAGGCGCCTCGGTCATCGCCGCGTAATCGCCGCCGAGCAGATCCGACAGCTGGCGGCCGTTCTTGTGGGCGATGTAGGCATAAGCACCGGCCAGCGTGAAATAAACCTCGAGCAGCAGCTCCTGCGAGCCGGCTCCATCGGATTCCAGCTCGGCGTATACCCGCTGCAGCTTGTTCTCCATCTCGCTCCATTTGCCCGCGTCGAACAAGCGGATCAGCGCAGGCGGCTCATAGAGGCTCTCCAGCGGCTTGATGCCGGCATCGAGCCCCGTATCCTCGAGCCTCATGAACAGCTCCCGCTCGTCGCCGATGCGTCCGCGGAAGGAATCCACGAGCCGGCCGTACAGGCCGGGAATCTCCTCCGGGAATCTTCCTTCCTTGCAGACCATGACGGAAATCTTCGCCTTCAGGTACGAGGAGACCGCCGTCTGCAGATCCGCAGCCGTACGCTCGAACCAGGCGGCATCATGGCCATGCGGCGAATCCCGGCGCGGAGCCATGGCGTACACATAATATCCGTAGGCATCCTTGGCCGGCCAGATGGCGTAGCGCGGGCCGAACAGCTCTCCGGCCATGTTGCCGATCGCGTATTCCTTCCACTCCGGATTTTGCGGCCCGTACTGGAGGAACAGCTCGTCGAGCCGCACGATCATGAGCGAGCAGCGGCTCCACTCTCCGCCCGAGAGCTCCAGCAGCCCCATCTTCTCCCGCAGGGCGGCCTCTTCGGGAATCCGCCCCTGCAGCAGATCGAGCAGCAGGGAAGCCCTCATGAGCGGCAGATTTTCCTTCACCACGTAGCTCAGCCGCTGCTGGGAGATGACCTCCTCCCATTCCTCCTCGAGCTTGCCGATGGCCGAGCGGACGGCGGCGGTCAGCTCCTCCTCCTTCACCGGCTTGAGCAGATACGCCTCCGCCTGATGCCGGATCGCTTCCTTGGCATAGTTGAAGTCGGAGTAGCCCGACAGCAGGATGCACTTCGTCTTCGGCCAGCTGCCGCGGATCTCCGCGATCAGCTCCAGCCCCGACATGCCCGGCATCCGGATATCGGATACGACGATGTCGATGGAGAACTGCCGCAGCAGCTCCAGAGCCTCCACGCCGGAGTAAGCCTTGAATACCTGCTCGACTCCGGCTGCCTGCCAGTCGACGGTAGCCGCCAGCCGGTCGACCACATGAGCCTCGTCATCCACGATGAGCAGCTGCGCCATCTTCTCCGCCTCCTTCTTCCTCGGTCGGGCCGCCGCCGCAGCGCCATCTCAGCTCCGCGCGGAAGCCCCCGCCTTGCCCGGCCTCCAGCAGCAGCCCGGAACGGTCGCCGAACTGGTACCGCAGCCGCTGATGCACGTTCCAGGTGCCGCAGCCGATCTCGTCCGACATCGGCTCGCTGAGCTGCCTGCGCAGCCGGTCCAGCCCTGCCGCGTCCAAGCCGGCGCCGTTGTCCTTCACGGTCAGGCTGCACCAGCCGCCTTCCTGCCGGCCTTCGATG